>SLFV01000296.1 GCA_007124075.1 Roseimaritima sp. | reverse complement strand
TGGCCGCCAATGTGATTGGCAAGCAGACAAGGCTAGCATCCTTGGAACTGGGGTGCGAAGCGGGACGCGGTGCGGGCAATTGTGATTCTGGGTACAGTTGTGCCTACTCGTCGAATATTGCTTGGGCCTCCGAATCGACTCCGGTTGGGAAAGAGGTCAATCCGCGTCTGGCTTTCGAGCGAATGTTTGTTGGCTCGAAAGACCATCAGTCGCACGCGGCGCGTCAACAGCGGATCGCTTTGCGAAAAAGCATCTTGGATTATGTCGCTGACGATGCCCGAAGTTTGCAGAAGCAGTTAGGGCGAAGCGACCAACAGAAACTGGAGGAGTACTTGTCGGGCGTCCGGCAAGTCGAGCGGCAGATTGAGCACAGCGAGCGGGAGAGCCAGCGAAACGTCGCGCCGATGGAGGTTCCGGCAGGGATTCCCCCGGAGTACGTCGATCATCTTCGTTTGATGCTAGACATGATGGTGTTGGCGTTCCAGACCGATGCTACGCGGGTCGCCACGATGATGTTTGCCAACGCGGCCAGCAATCGGAATTATCGTCACATCGGCGTCCCCGATGGGCACCATGACCTTTCTCACCACGGGGGTGACCCTGTCAAACATGACAAAATTCGTCAGATCAATCGTTTTCATACGACTCAGTTGGCCTACTTTTTGGAGCGGCTGAAATCAATCCCCGAAGGTGAAGGCACCTTACTGGACAACTGCATGATATTGTACGGAAGCGGGCTGAGCGATGGCGACAAGCATAATAACGAGGATCTGCCGATCATTCTGGCAGGCCGAGGCGGCGGATCGCTGACGCCTGGCCGTCATTTGGTCTTCCCGCACGAAACGCCGATGTGCAATCTGTTCATGACAATGCTGGGCAACTTGGGGGTTTCCGTGCCGTATATCGGGGACAGCACCGGTCGGTTGCCGGGGTTGTCAGTCTAGGTTCCTGACACGAATCAATTGGCGTTTCGATCATGCCCGATCTTCGACATCATGCTTATGCAGGCTTCTGGCGCTGGGTGCTTGTTGTTGTGTTGCCCTGCTGTACGGCGGTGACCGGTACCCTTATTGGTCAGGAACGGGACGCAGGTAGGCTGAGTGAACTATTTGCGGAATTAGAAAGCGAGGATGTCCATCAGCGCCGCGACGCCGCGTATGCCTTGGCGGCGATGCAATTTGATTCGTACGTGCATAACCCCGCCGAACTTATGCCAGCGTTGCTTGTGGCCTTGGACGATAAGGATGATCAGGTGTGGACGCAGACAATGCGGACGCTGGCAAAACTGGGACCCGAGGCGGCCCCAGCGATTGAGAAATTGCTGCCGTTTCTTGGGCATTGGTCGGGACAACGACGGTACCGTACCGCATTTGTGCTGGGACGAATTGGCGTACCAGCAGTTGAACCCTTGCGACAAACGCTACGTGACCCACGGTCGAAATGGCATGCTGGTGCGGCCCAGGCACTAGGTTGGATTGGCCCGGAGGCGGCTGACGCCGTCGCCGATTTGGTCTTGTTGGTCAATGAAGCTGGCGACGAAACACGGCGGCATGCTGCCACAGCATTGGGCAAAATGGGGCCTGTTGCAGAGCAGGCATTGATCCAACAGTTAGACAGCGATGATTCCGCGATTCGGCAGCTTGTGTTGGAGGCTCTGGCGGAAATGGGGGCTCAGTCCAACTACGCGCAGCAACGCTTGCAGCACTTGTTAGCTTCAGACGTGGCCCAAGAACGCGCCCTGGTGGTGCGGGTTTTGACGCATGTGGCTGAGGCTGATGCGCGTCAGCAGGTCATCGGACGGGCGCTGCAGGACGCGGAGCATCAAGTACGGGATGCCGGTATCGCGGCCTTTTTGCGTTCTGGCGATGATTTTGGTGTCAGTATGTTGCCGACATTACGGCAACTCCTGCGCGCTGACACCCCAGAGGTCCAGGATGCAGCCGCCTTTTTGATCGGAAGCTTGGGTAATCGCGGCGAACCCGCGATCGCCGACTTGTTGAACGTTTGGCAGCAGTCTGCTGCGGTGGATTCTCGTTCATTGGACGTCTCCGGTTCCGACGGCAGACGGACCAGCATTCCCTCCGCCCTAAGTCGCATTGGTCCTGTAGCAGTCGGGTCGATTCTGCAAGCCGCTCAGGCGGAGACCATCAGCGTCGCGCAGGCCGCCGACGCGATCAGAAGTATCGGTGGACGAGCGACGCCGATTTTGTTGGAGGAGACTCATTCCGATTCAGCGGTAGTCCGACAAACCATCGCGTTGGGATTAGGTGCTATTTTTCCGGTCGAATCACAGGTGGTTAATGCTGTTGGAGAGATGTTGCTTGATCCCGATACAGAGGTGCGTGTTGCTGCCGCCCAAGGGTTGGGGCGAATGGGCGGAGCCGCAAAAGACTTGCAAGACCAGTTATTGTTAGTCAGCCAAGATTCGAAGGCCGAAGTTCGCGTTGCTGCGTTGCAGGGGTTAGTCCGCATCGGTGTGGATACCGATCGGCTGCTGCAGCGGCTGCCCACTGCGCTGGAGGATTCGGCTGTGGAAGTTCGTCGTGCAGCATTGGAGGCAGTTTCACACTTGGGCGGCCAAGCTGGCCTGTTATCGGAACCACTTTTGGCGGCGCTGTCGGATCCTGAACCCCGGGTTCGTGCCGGAGCGGCGACCGCTGTCGCCGCGATCGGTATGAATCCGGAACAAGCTATTCCGGCACTGATGCGTGTCCTTCAGGATCGAGCAATTGCGAGCGTCGCATCGGCTGCGGAGGCGCTGGGCCAGTATGGCCAGCAGGCCGAATCGGCGGTTGCAGCGCTGGGCGAGCTACTTGGGCACGCCGAGCCCGCGGTGGTTGTTGCGGCAGTAGAGGCGTTAGGAAATATCGGCCATCGGGCAGCATCCGCGTTGGCAGGGCTGTCGGCCATGAATCAGCACTCCGATGTGCTTGTTCGGAAAGCGGTGCTGTCATCACTTCAGAAGGTTGCACCTGAGGAGCCCAGTGCGGTAGAAACGGTGATCCAGGGACTTTCCGATCCACAGTGGGAAGTTCGGCATGTCGCAGCGGAGGCGTTGGCAAGGTACGGATCGTTGGCCCAGGCAGCGGTACCGCGTTTGTTCCGCATGCTGGCCGACGACCGGGATCGGGATGTGGCTAGGCATGCGCTCCGTGAAATCGATACGGTGGATGCTGCTGCGTTGCCAGTGTTGTTGGACGCTTTGGAGTCACAGGACCGGACGGTACAGTTTTACGGAATTTTCTTTGTTGGCAAACTGGGACACGGTGCGAAAGAGGCTTTGCCGCTGCTGAAACGTCTTTCCAAAACCGACAACCGCCGTTCCCGAGACGCGGTGAACAAGGCGATCGCAGCGATCGAAGCAGAGCAATGATTATGAAACTTCGTCGTGGATGGTTGTCCCCAAAACGTTAAAAGCGTGTAAACTCTGAGAAGTATGAACGCTTGACCCTCCGTCGTAACGATCTTGGTTGGGCGTCCTTTTTTGCTTTGGCGTAGCTCCCCACCGTATTCATCCTCTTTCGTGCTGCCATGACCATGTTCACTAGCGCAGCCAACGTGAAAGTTTTGCACCATGTCTGCAGTTTCTGGTGAACCACTCATTGTGCCTTGGTACCGACGCGTGGGACCTGGTCTGATCACTGCCTGCGTCGTCATCGGACCGGGCAGTATTACCACCAGTTCGCAAGTCGGGGCCGAATACGGGTTTTCGACGCTTTGGGTTGTGATTGTGTCGGTGTTTCTGATGCTGACCTTCATGTCGATGTCAGCCCGGTTGGGTGTGGTCACAGGAAAGTCCAATGGCACTTTGATCACGCAACGTGCGGGGCGGTGGTTGGCGGTATTCATTGGCTGTGGCGTTTTCTCTGTGGCATCGGCGTTTCAATTTGGAAATAACCTTGGCATTTATGCCGCGATGTCGGAATTTGAAGATCGGCTGTTGGTCGGGGGCCGATTGCAGTTGTGGCATTTTGTAGTCCTTTTCAATGCCTTAGCGATCACATTCCTATTCGCGTTTCAGAATCTTTACAAAGCCATTGAAAAATTAATGATGGTCTTTGTGGCCGTTATGTTGATTAGCTTTGCCATTAATT
>SLFV01000243.1 GCA_007124075.1 Roseimaritima sp. | reverse complement strand
GAAAACAGCAGATCGGGATGGAATCCGGCGATCGAATAATCACTCCCAGGAAACGTAAGGTAATACTTCAGTGTTTGGACTTAGCCCGTTCGAGTTGATGGCCATCGGTGTCGTTGCCGTCTTGCTGTTCGGCAGCAAATTGCCGGAGGTGGCAAGGTCTTTGGGTGGAACCTACCGCGAATTCAAACGTGGGCTCAATGATGTGCAGAATCAATTTCGGCTGGCGGAATTGGAGGCGTCGCGTCCGAAGCCAACCGTGAAACAGGACGAGGAGGACGAATTTGGACCTCCAGTCGCGTCTTCCGCCCCTAAGTTCACCCCACCTCCTGCGAAAGAGTAGACGTTGCCGCTGCTTGCCCTCCTTCCGAATGATTCCTTACTGCGTGCTGGTGTCTCCACCGGACAGTGCTTTCGCATCCGTGGGACGCTGTAGGATTTTTGCACGAGGTGTTTTTGGCTGCGTTCCCGGCACGACGAGCGGGATTGTGCTGTGTTGGCTAATGATTTCACTCAACTCAGCGCCGTCGATTGATTCCACCTCCAGCAATCGCTGCGTAATTGCCTCCAACGCCTCCCGACGGGCAGCAAGGATTTCCCTCGTCTGCGCGATCGCTTCGTCGATGATTCGCCTCACTTCGCCGTCAATTTCTCGCGCGGTTTCCTCGCTGTGCAGACTCACGTGCCCCCCCTCGCCACGTGCCAAAAAAGTGGCGTCATTCTTTCGCCGATAGTTTACCCGGCCAAGTCGACTCATGCCGTAATCCATCACCATCGCGCGAGCGATTTCCGTGGCCCGCTCCAAGTCGTTGGAGGCTCCCGTGCTGATGTCTTCGAAGATCATCTCCTCTACCAAAGTCCCCGCGACCAACACGCGGAGCCGACTTTCCAACTCGCTGCGCGTGTTTAAATAACGATCGCTACCGGGGCGTTGCATGACGTACCCCAGTCCCCCCATGCCCCGAGGGATAATCGATACCTTGTGGACCGGATCGGTGTTGGGCAAAGCATCGGCGACTAATGCATGTCCGGCCTCGTGGTAGGCAACTCGAACCTTTTCGTCTTCGTTCATGACATGATTTTTCTTCTCCAAACCCGCCGTCACCCGCTCGACCGCTTCGTTGAACTCCTGCATGCCGACCGCTGGCCGATCACCACGCGCCGCCAGCAAAGCAGCTTCATTGACCAAATTGGCAAGGTCCGCGCCGACAAATCCGGGCGTCAGCGAGGCAACCTGCCGGAGGTCGACTTGGTCGTCCAGCCTTACATTCTTGACGTGAACTTTCAGGATCTCCTCGCGTCCTTTCACATCGGGACGGTCAACCAAGACATGCCGATCAAACCGACCGGGGCGCAGCAAGGCCGCATCCAAGGTTTCTGGCCGGTTTGTTGCAGCGACAAGAATGACGTTGGTATCAGAGTCGAAACCATCCATTTCAACCAACAACGCGTTTAGGGTTTGCTCCCGTTCGTCGTGGCCACCAACCACGGTCCCACTGCGGCTTTTGCCCAACGCATCCAATTCATCAATGAAAACGATGCACGGAGCACGGTTGGCAGCTTGCTGGAACATGTCCCGCACACGAGCCGCCCCCACGCCGACGTACATTTCCACGAAATCGCTCCCCGAAAGGCTGAAGAACGGTGTCCCGGCTTCACCCGCGATTGCCTTGGCCAGCAAGGTCTTGCCGGTTCCTGGTGGACCCACCAAAAGAACTCCCTTGGGGATCCTACCACCCAGACGTTGGTACTTCTCGGCATTCTTCAAGAAGTCTACCACCTCACGCACCTCTTCCACCGCCTCGTCGATACCAGCGACGTCGTTGAAGGTAATCGGTAGATCGTCTTCGGCATACAGCTTGCCGCGGCTGCGAGAAAATGCCATCGGTGACCCTGCCCCGCTGATTCTCCGGATCATGACAAATCCAAACCCCAGCAACAGCAACATCATCAGCAGTACCAGGCCGTGATCGGCCAAAAAAGTACTGGGAATGTGTTGGTCCCAAACAACGTTGCTATTTTTCAAAAGCGCCAGCAGCCGCTCTTCCTGCTCTTCCCCACGCATGGTTCGTTCGGTCGTAAAACTGGTCTCGACCGCTTCTCCTTGATCCGAAACGCCGGGACCAACCTGGCGAAACTTAACCAGGCCGGTAATCGACCGATCAGCAACGCGAATATCCCGAGGCTGACTGAATTCCCAGAAAATGTTGGCGTTGTTGGGCGAGGGCACGACGATCGTCCCCAAGGGCAAATCGATATCGTCCCGTTCGCCGAAGAAATCCGCTTTTTCGGACGGGTCGGATTCGCTAGCGATAGGAACCTCTATCAAGACATTACTGCCGTAAGACTCGTACCTAGTCGCCTGCAGCAGGCGTTCCAAGTCGGGGTAACGAATCCGTTTGGCCTGATTGCCGAAGAGGTACGCGCCCACGATCACGGCTGCCACGATCCCCAGCATGATCAAGAGGACACTGCCGCCCCGAGACTCGCCGTCGCCGGAGGAGGTCTTTCGATGATCCGAGTCGCTCATGAATGGTTCGCCTGGAAACGAAAGGGGAAGAAAGCAAGGTTGGAACCAAGGTCAAAACGTGTTAGTTTGCGGACAGACAAGCCGATCGGGCACCCTGGCTTTCAAGGAAGCCAGTGGCTGATTTCTTAGCCTTCTCGATTGTTCTTCAGTGACTAGGTGACGGGAACCGCCAATCAGATCGCTTGCGGCAGGTTTGCCGTTCCATTTGCAGAATCCTAACGAAATTAACGAATGTGTTGACCTCTCCTGTGGATGACGAGCCCCCGTTGACCGGCAAAATGCAGCCCACCAATGTTGTGGTATTGGGTGCCAGCGGCAGCATCGGGGAGGCGTCGCTGGATGTCCTATCCCATCTGCCCCCGAAACGCTGGCAAGCATGGGGAGTTTCGGCTCATCGCCAGCTTGGGGAATTGTCACAGCGATTATTCGCGACGGGGCTACGGCCAAGGTTCATTGTTGCATCCGATCCGGATTCGGCAAGCATGGCCCAAGGGATGCCGTGGCCAAAGGGGAGTGAATTGTTGTTTGGTGGGGATGCGTTGGTTGATTTGGCTACGCATCCTCAGTGCGACACTTTAATTGCGGCGATCGTAGGCCGGGCGGGTCTGGAAAGCACATTGGCGGCGGTCCAAGCAGGCAAACGCGTCGGTTTGGCTAATAAGGAAGCCTTGGTTGTCGGTGGATGTTTGGTTTGCGAGGCACGCCAGGTCAGTGGCGCGGAATTGATTCCGGTGGATAGCGAACATTCCGCCATCTTTCAGTGTATACAAGGGTCCAGTTCTCCTCCCCGCAGTTTGATCCTGACGGCCAGTGGTGGTCCATTCCGCACGTCGACGGGGGAACAAATGCGTCAGGCCAGTGTGGCCGATGCGCTGGCCCATCCGACTTGGCAAATGGGACGCAAAATCAGCATTGATTCCGCGACCATGATGAACAAGGCGTTGGAGATTATTGAAGCACGCTGGCTGTTCGATGTCCCACCCTCAAAAATTCAGGTGATGATCCACCCCCAGTCGGTGATCCATTCGATGGTCGAATTCGTGGATGGTTCGGTGCTTGCACAGTTAAGCCCCCCCGATATGCGTCTGCCCGTTCAATATGCGATTACGTATCCTGAACGCCTGGAATGTCCGGTCTCGCGTTTGGACACCCTTTCACGCTATGATTGGGAGATGTTGCCCGCCGATCCGGAACGTTTTCCCGCTTTGACGCTGGGGTTCGAGGTCGCTGCCGCTGGCGGAACTGCGGGGGCGGTCCTGAATGCGGCAAACGAAGCGGCGGTGCAATTGTTTTTAGACGGTGAAATACGGTTCACTGAAATCGTGCCTGCGTGTCGCAGTGCATTAGAAAATCATCATTTCGAACAGCACCCCACGCTCCAAAGATTACTTGAAGTGGACCGATGGGCTCGTGCGGAGGTACAGCGGTGGCATTCTGGAACGCGGGCGTAGCGGGGATTGATCCCGTTTTTTGTCTCATCATTCATTTTTCATCCTGGCTGCTGGCATCCGTGGATGAACCGTCCTTGCTCAGTCGCCTGGGTGGTCAGGTTTACGTTTGGGGCAGCGTCG
>SLFV01000138.1 GCA_007124075.1 Roseimaritima sp. | reverse complement strand
GAACGTGTCTGCGGTCGCATTGACCTCTCTGTCCCCTATCGGAGTTGAGTCAATAACACGATGGAAAGTTTCTTCAATTCGCCAATGACCCTATCCGGGCAAGCCCTGTGGCAGCGGATGTGTCTGTTTGCCGACGAAGTTTCGATGGGCGAGGACGCCGGCTTTGACTGGACAAAAGCCTACTGGCTTGTTGGCACTGCGGCCGTTTTGGTCTTGCCCTTCGTCGTGGGCAACTTTTTTGCCCGCAACCTGAGAATGCCGACTTATAACACGCGAATCGGGGTCGTGTTATTGGCAATCGCTGCTGCGGTATGCGTATTGCTTTTTGGGGAGCTGAAATATGGGGTCGACATTCGCGGCGGCACAATCTTGGTCTATGAAATGAACCCCGAGGCCACTCGCGAGCGAGCGAGGGCGGGTGAAAGTCGGATCACAGCCGAGGCGATGGTGCCGTCACTGAAGAAGCGAATCGATCCGGCTGGCACGTCGGAGATTGTAGTTCGTCCGTATGGCGAAGAGCAGATCGAGATCATCATCCCCGAGGTCAACCAACAAGAAGTTAATCGCATCAAGGGGATCATCGAAAAAGCAGGCATATTGACCTTCGCGATCGTTGCCAACGGGCGCGATGACGGGGATCTGATTCGCCGTGGCACCGAGCAGTCAAAACTGCCCAATGTCAATGAACGCATGGCTAGAACGGTAGTCGATGGCCGCGGTGAAGCAATTGGCTTTTGGGCAACGGTCGACCGCGAACAGAAACCGGGTCGATCAGGGATTCGGCCACTGCGAGTCGCGGTGAGCGATGCCACGGTCCGCGACCGCTCGACCGGCCGTTTGCTGGATATCCCTGCCGCTGTGGCGGCGGACCCCGAAGCGACCTCGGAATATCTTCAGCGCGAGGGAATTCAAGAAATTCAAGTTTTGATGGCCCATCGCCCCGGCATGAAGGTGACGGGAGAGGATTTGGCGATGGCATCGCGTGGTGTTGATAACGACGGCAGCCCCGCAGTGAACTTTCGCATGGACGGTCCAGGCAGTAAAGTCTTCTATCGCTTGACCCTCGAAAACCGGCCCGAAGGAAACTTTAGGCGTCGACTGGGTATCGTGCTGGATGATGAACTGTTATCCGCGCCATCGATCAATTCCCCGATTTCCGGGGCTGGAATCATCAGCGGTCGCTTCACTTCGGACGAAGTCAAGCGACTGGTCGACATCCTGCAGGCTGGACAGTTACCAGCGGCCTTAACACCGCAACCAATCGCGGAAAATCAAATCGGCTCCACGTTGGGTGCCGACACCATCGAAAAAGGAATCGCGGCGATCATCACTTCGTTGCTGTTCGTCCTGATTTTTATCGTATTCTACTACCGTTTCATCGGCTTGATCGCATGTATCGCATTGCTGCTGAACTTGGCCATGACGGTCGCGGTAATGATCCTGATCAATCAACCGATTTCGCTTCCGGGGTTAGCCGGTTTGGTGTTAACGGTCGGTATGTCGGTGGATGCCAACGTCTTAATTTTTGAACGCATCCGTGAGGAACTGAAGAAGGGTTCCGCAACACGAATGGCGATTCGCAACGGGTTCGGTCGTGCAACGACTACGATTGTTGACGCAAACCTAACGACATTGATCACCGCGATTGTTTTGTATGCAATCGGAACCGATCAAATTCGAGGCTTTGCCGTGACCTTAATCCTAGGGATTATTTTCAGCATGTTCACCGCGATTTATGTCTCGCGGACGTTCTTCGACATTTCTGAGCGAAAAGGGTTTTTGTCGCTCAGCATGTCGGATCTGATCAACTCGCTCCGGGGCGATGGTCCGCCTTTCGACTTTATCAAGACTGGTCGCGTCTTGCTATTCTTATCCTTCGCCTTGGTGGTATGCGGCCTGATTGCCATCTACGCTCGCGGTCGATCGATCCTGGATATTGATTTTGCGGGTGGTTCATCGGTCACCTTTCAACTGGTTCAGCCTGCAGACGCGGTTGCGGTGAGAGAGTTCGTCGATCGGGCTTTGAATCCGGGCGAGGAAGACCGCAACCAATTCACTCTCAATAGTGTGACAATTGCCTCGCTCGGAGATGATGCCAATCGTTTAGTCTACAAAATCGATACCGATATCGAGGACGTCAACGTGGTCAAGGCAAAATTGCGGGCGTTGAATCAAAAGGTCGATGCAGATGAGGCGGTCCGGTTGGTAACCTACGCGGCGGAGGTCAGCGGAGGTTCGGAAGACACAGGATCAGCGACGGATAATCAGGCCCCTGCGGTGGAGGATCAGTCCCACTGGCAGCCCCAAAGTAATCGATGGTTCGTCGCTTCTAGAACTCAAGATGAAGCTCCAGAGGAAGGACAGCAGCCATCCGAACAAACAGCGGCGACGGCTGAACCATCCGACGCGGACGCCCCACAACCAGAGACCGCAGCGGCAGAAGCGAATGTCGACGACACGCCTGTGGAAACGACCGGCCCCGGTGACCAGCCACAACGTCCGCCGGTGGGGGTTCGCGCACCTGAAGAACAAGAGGACGAGGACAAACGGTTCTTCGCGACGATCCGGATCGGTTCGGCAGAACAAACCGATGCGGAGACGACCGATGCGGCTGACGATACGACCAGCGTACAAGCATCGGTGCTGCGGGATTTAATCTTGGAATCGGCCCAGCGGCTGGGGATCACGCTGGCTGATACCAGCATCAGTCTGCAACCGATTGGCGCTCCTTCTGACACCGAACAATGGACACCCGATTCCGCATTACGTTTCAGTCAGTGGAGCGTCACCCTAAACACTGACATGCCGTCAGGGTTGACAATGATGCAGCAGGTGAAGCAGTCGATTGCGGGCGACCCGGTCTGGATTTCCAGCAGCAGTATCGGCAAACGGGTTGCTGGTGATATGGTTTGGCGCGCCGTGCGGGCGATGCTGGCTAGTTTGATCTGTGTCATCGGCTACATTTGGTTCCGGTTCCAGCGGGTGATGTACGGTTTTGCGGCCGTCGTTGCCTTGGTCCATGATGTGATCATCACTTTGGGGGCCATCGCGGTCAGTTTCTGGTTGGCGGATTACCTAGGTTTCTTGCAGATTGAACAGTTTAAGATCAGTCTGACGGTGGTTGCAGCATTACTGACGATCGTCGGTTATTCATTGAACGACACAATCGTGGTGTTTGACCGGATCCGTGAAACCAAGGGAAAAAGCCCACGTCTGACTCAAGATATGGTTAATTTCAGCATCAGCCAAACGCTGGGACGGACGTTGTTGACGTCGATCACGACATTGATTGTCGTTAGTATCCTGTACTTCTTTGGTGGCGAAGGAATCCACGCGTTTGCGTTCGCTCTGGTGGTCGGGGTAATGATTGGCACGTACAGTTCGGTATTTGTGGCCAGCCCGTTGTTACTGTGGATGCTGGAACGCGGCGAAGCCTCGGCTGAGACCTGATGTCATGTTGAAGCACCGCTTGTTAACGTCGGCGGTCTTGCTGAGCTTTGTTGGCGTGTTATTGTTTTTGGATCATCGCGTCCCACTGGGAGGCGTGTCGGGTCTGTGGTTGCTGCCGCTGTTATTGTTTTTGGCCGGCGGTACCGCGTACGACTTTGTGCGACTCCTGCGGTCATCCGGGCACAGCCCAGACGCCGTGTTGACGATTGCATTGGCGACATCGATACCGTTAGCTGCGGCGATCCCGTTGCTCTGGTCTCTGACCGGGGCGGACTATCCGGCTAACTGTCCCATGGGACGCTTGGGTTGGATTCCGATCGCAGCAACCGCCGCGATGGCCTCCAGCCTATTGAAGGAAATGCTGACATATGGCAAGAACGACGGCACTGTGATTTTCCGCTTATTGGCCTCCGCGTTTGCAATCATTTACGTCGGCATACCATTTGCGTTTTTCGTTTTGATTCGTGATTTGAACGCCGCTGCCTGGGGGTTCGCGGCGTTGATCACGTGGGTCGCGGTGACCAAGTCGACCGACGCGGGGGCGTATTTCACTGGCAAGCTGTTCGGACGGCACAAGATTTTTCCGAAATTAAGCCCCGGAAAAACCTGGCAGGGAGCGATCGGTGGTTGCCTGGCAGCGATCACTGT
>SLFV01000530.1 GCA_007124075.1 Roseimaritima sp. | reverse complement strand
CTACGCCCAGCAGGCCGCCGCCAACTTGGCTGCCAACGTTGTCGGAGAGGTTAATTTTTTTGCGGGGCGACTGGACCGTCGCGCCCCACGTTGCTTGGCGGACTTGGTGCGACGTGTCGATCCGGACATCGTCCATTTGCATGGTGGACGAGCCGCGTTTTTCTTTGCATCGCACCCGCCCACGGGTCGCGGGCGCTCGGTCTACACGGTTCGTGGCTATCATTTCTTGAACAAGCCCTGGCCCTTGCGGCAACTTGCGGCAATGGCGGAACGGCGGAGCAGCCGCAGGATCGATCAAACGGTTTTTGTCTGTCAATACGATCAAGATCTGGCGGTACGTTTCCGCTTACTTCCCTCAGGAAAGCCTGGAGTCGTCATTCGCAACGGCATCCGCCTTGATGACATCCCGCAGCAGACCACGCCCAGGGATCCCCGGTCGGTAGCGGTGCTGGGACGGTTGACACTACAGAAAGACCCACACTTGGTCCTGGATCTTGCTCAGCGGCTGGCAGGCGATGGTTTTACCTTCCATCTGATCGGCGGAGGTGACATGGAACCAGAGATTCGTCAGCGGGTACAACGTCAATCGTTAAACAGCGTCCACCTTTATGGTTCGCTCGCCCGGCCTCAGGCCTTGGAAGCAATGCAGCAATGTGGGACATTCCTCCTGGCGTCGCGGTGGGAGGGCCTACCGATTGCTCCCGTGGAGGCTATGCAGATGGGGTTGGTCGTGGTGGTCAGTGCTGTCAGTGGCAACACGGAGGTGGTGATCGATGGTCAAACCGGCTACGTGGTCGATCAAGCCGATCGCAATGCATACGTCTCGGCCTTGCGGCGTCTTGCAGGTGATGCAGCACTGCGAAGTCGATTTGTCGACGCGGGTCGGTCGCGAGTCAAAACGCATTTCACTCGACAGCGGGTCGTCGCTCAGTACCAAACGCTGTATCAGGAACTACTGCAACAGCTTTGATCCAGACTATTTTTAACGCCATGATCCTCAGTGAGCCACGGCTGTATGAAGCAGGAATCGAATCCGCCTCCGTTGCAACTCCTAGGTCCAATCGATCCGCTGGGCAAACAGGCCATCCAGCGTTTGTTAGATCGTGGCCGGTGCCGCTCCGCAGTGTACCTGGCACATTGCCAGTCAACCAACACGTATGCCTTGGCGGAGGAAGTCGCGGGTGCGGACTTGCCCCGCTTAATCGTAACCGACCAGCAGTCGGCGGGTCGTGGCCGAATGGATCGGAAATGGTACGCCGATGTTGGAACGTTGACCTTTTCCCTTCGCATGATGTTAGACCCCGTCCATCTGCCCATCAATAAACAACCGCTGCTAGCGCTTGCTGGTGGTCTGGCGGTGGCCGACGTCGTGCGGCACGTGATTGCTCCCCGGCAAGCTGCGATCAAATGGCCCAATGACGTATTGATTGATCGTCGCAAGGTGGCAGGTGTGTTGGTCGAAGCCAGCTCCGAACAACCGCGGACTATTGTCATCGGCATCGGGCTGAATGTGGCGACCGATTTTTCCCAAGCCGCCGCTCAGGTGGCCAACCGCGCGGTCTCGCTGCACGAGTATACCGGACAAGGCCTGAATCGCTACGCATTACTGGAACCGTTGATGGAGTGCTTGCAAGACCGCATCGACCAGTTGGCCTCCGACCCCGAAGGCTTGCTGCATGATTTCCAAGAAGGCTGCGCATTAACTGGTCAGGCGGTCACGCTGCTGCTGCGGGAACGTGCGATTACGGGGATCGTGCTGGGCATCGACCCGAAGGGCGGGCTGCGTTTGCAAACCCAATCAGGGGTGGAGATTTTTCACGCGGGCGAGGTCCAATGGCAGGACGATGCTCGATGATATAATGTGCGTTCCGGTGGCAATCCGGCGGGGAGCAAAGCGATTCCCTACGCAGAGGGCCATGCATGAGCGAAACGTTTTTGGTCGACAAAATTCGAGAGGGGGCTTTTCATGATTTCGCGATCGCTATTTTCCGTCCGCACGGGGATGATTCCAAGTCTCGATGCGTGGCGATTCAAGCTTCCAGCGACAACGTTTTGTTTGCTTTGGTTTGTCGTCGCTTGTCCGAGCTTTGGCCGCGAACCATCGTCGGCGGTATTGAAGGATCTGGACGGACACTTTCCATTTGCTGTTCCCGAAACGCGACAAGCGTGGCAGCAACGCGCCCAACAGGTTCGCCTGCAGGTCCAGATCGCTTTAGGGGTCCATCCACGACCGCGGTTGGCCGAACCGTTGCCCGCAATCCATGGACGCCTCCAGATGGATGGCTATACGGTGCAGAAGGTAATCTTGGAAAGCTTGCCAGGGCATTACGTTACCGGATCGCTGTATCGACCGCTGGATCATGCCAAACAGGCAACCCCTCGGCCCGCTGTCTTGTACGCCCATGGTCACTGGGACCAGGGGCGGTTTTATGAGGCATCTCCGGCGGCAGTCAAAAACTTGCTGGCTTCGGGAGCCGAACGGTTTGAAAATGCCGCGATCAATCACATGCAAGCCGCTTGTGTGCAACTGGCACGGATGGGCATTGTGGTCTTTCAGTACGATATGATTGGTTACGCCGATAGTCAGCAGATTGACTTCCAGCGCGGGCACCGCTACGGGATCAATGACTCCAACCCAGCAACCACCGACGCAGGCTGGCCGCTGTTCAGTACGCTGGCCGAAGGTTACGGCCAATCGATCATGGGATTGCAAACGATCAACACACTGCAAGCCTTCGAAATGTTGGCTCGGATGGATGATGTCGATGCCAAGCGGATTGCGATTACCGGGGCCAGCGGGGGTGGGACGCAATCGTTTATCGCGACCGCTGTGGAACCACGGTTGGCCGGTGCGATGCCCGCGGTCATGGTCAGCACCGCGATGCAGGGCGGCTGCGTGTGTGAGAATGCTTGTGGACTGCGAGTCGGAACGGGTAACATTGAGTTGGCGGCCTTGACGGCACCTCGGGCCCTGGCGATGACCACCGCCAATGACTGGACGATCCGGATGCCTGAAGAGGGTTTCCCGGAGCTACAGCAACTGTATGGTTTGTACGACAAGACTGCATCGGTGGAGCTGTTCCCTGCCGCCCATTTCCCTCACAATTATAACCACGTCGCGCGCGTCCATCTTTATGGCTGGGTGAATCGTTTGTTCGGGCTGGGAATCAAGGAACCGATTTTGGAACGTGACTTTCAGCTTTTGCGCCGTGAGCAGTTGACGGTTTGGGACGACCAGCACCCACGGCCTGACAGTGGAATCGATTACGAACGAACGCTGACACGGAACTGGGCGGAACAAATCGATGCAGCACTGGGGACGGACCACAGTAGCACCCAGGACCCCAGCTTGCGTCAAACCAGGCTACAGTTGCGACGCGACGGCTGGAACTCGCTTGCTTCCTTGGCGGAGCTTTATCGCAGCGATTCGGTGGCCAAAGTGGTACCCGAATCGCCCCAGTTGTCGGATCCACCGATTCGCGTGCGGCTGAGCTACAGCGAAAAACTCAGCCAAGCAGCGGAGGGGGAGCATCTTACGTTGGTGATCCGCGACCCGCTTGCTTCACCAGACGAATCGTTGGCCCCTGTCGTCCCCAATCCACGTCCTGCCGCCGCATATACCTACGGCTACAACGCACCTCCAACGATTCGGCGTCTGGGAGTCCTGATGGACGCCTTGCCCAACCAGGCGGGCGACTCCGCTGCGGAGTCGAAATCGTTGGCCTCCCGCCCCACGGTCGAATTGCTTGTCGATGACGACGAAATCGTGTTGGCCGCGTTGGCGGCGCTACGTTATCCTGATCGGATTGCAAAAGTCCGCTGGCAAACATCGCAGCCACTGGATTACGATCCACTGCGCATGGTCGACTCGATTCGCGATACACGATTCATTCCTCACGCCCTCCGCTACCAAGGCTTACCCGGGCTGTTGGAATTGCTGGAAGATCGAATCGACCGCATTCCCCAACCGTAGACCCCAGCCCGGTTCAATCGAAAGCGGCTCCCTGAAGGTGACCGGCTTGATCAATCCCCGCGAAGCTTTCTGCTAGTTCTGGAGATTCCTTTGTTAGACCAAGCATTTTTTTCGCGACTGCGAATCTGTTGGTTACT
>SLFV01000159.1 GCA_007124075.1 Roseimaritima sp. | reverse complement strand
GACTAGTATGTATTGTGTTTAGCAACGTTCGATGAATAATTCTACGGTTTGACCGACCCCCCCGCCCCTGCGAAGCGGAAATAGCCGTGGAGAGCGCGGGAGGAAGATCTCCGACAGGTATTGATCGAACGAAGCTGACTGAACAACTTTAGTTGCGCGAAACCTCGCGGAGAAGTCCGAATTTGGCTTTTTGACAATGCACAACGCACGTGTCTTAGCTGTCCACAACTACTATCAACAGCGCGGTGGCGAGGATCAATGTTTTGATGATTTGGTGGATATTTTGCGAAAGCGCGGTCATGAGGTTCTTACCTACACGGTTCATAATGACAGCATCGCCGACCGCAATCGGCTAGGCGTGGCCGTCGGTACCATCTGGAATCGTCGCGCGGCCAGACGGATGCGTCAGATGCTACGGGAATTCCAGCCCGACGTCGTGCATGCGGTCAACACCTTTCCCCTGCTCAGCCCAGCAGTCCTTGCAACCGCTAAACGAGCAGGGATTCCCACCTTGATCGAAGTGGGCAATTACCGGTTTGCCTGTGCTGGTGGCGTGTTTATCCGAGACGGTCAACGCTGTGAACGATGTCTCCACAAGGCCCTTCCATGGCCAGCGGTTGCGCATCGCTGTTACCGCCAAAGTTTGGCGGGAAGCATCGTTACCGCAACAGCGATTTCGTCGCAGCGGATCCTGCGAACGTGGACGCGCGCCACCGACTGGATCATCTGCCCTTCACGGAGCGCGCGACAAAAACTATTGCAGATGGGAATTCCCGCCGACCGGATTATCGTCAAATCCCACTCGCTGAGCTACGATCCGGCAATGTCCCGATGTGCCGGGGAAACCATGATGTTTGTCGGTCGTCTGTCACCGGAGAAAGGCGTGACGACCTTGTTAGAGGCGTGGCGGTTGCATCCTGAATTGCCTCGTCTGACCATCGTCGGATCAGGACCTTTGGACGATCTGGTACGAAACGCTGCCGACAATGACCCACGGATTGGCTGGTTAGGAGCATTGCCTGTCGGGCAAGTGCATGAGCAACTGGGAGCAGCAAACTGCCTGATCGTACCCTCTGTCGTCGAAGAAACCTTTGGACGCGTGACGGTCGAAGCGTTTGCCAGAGGCACCCCCGTGATCGGAGCGAATCTGGGTGCGACGGCTGAATTAATTTCGGAAGGGGAAAACGGGTTCCTTTTTGCCCCGGGCGATCCCGATGCACTTGCCAGCACGTTGCTGCAATTCATCCGAACTCCCCGACATGCGTCGCTCCAGATGCGCCAGGCTGCTCGCAAAACTTTTGAAGAACGGTTCACGGCGGAAGTGCATTACAAGAATTTGCTCGAACTGTATGCACGTGCAACCCAAAATCCTCGGCAATCTTTCTCTGACGAAACAGCGATTTAGCCTCATTGTGTTCTGATTTTGTAAACGTATGACCCAGTTAAATTCCCCGCCGCGAGTCAGTATTGGCATTCCTGTGTATAACGGCTCCCAGTTCCTTCCGGATGCATTGGAAGCCTTGCTGGCGCAGACCTTTACGGATTTTGAAATTTTAATTTCCGATAATGCGTCCACCGACGATACAGAAGCAATCAGCCGTCGATATGCGGCCCAGGATCAACGGATTCGATATGAACGTCTGGCGATCAACGAGGGTGCTGTCAACAATTTCAATCGTCTGGTTGCGCTTAGTCAGGGCGAATACTTCAAATGGGCGGCGGCGGACGACGTTTGCTTGCCACAATTCCTCGAAACCCTCGTAACCGTTCTAGACCAAAGGCCAGACATTGCATGGTGTCATTGCTGTACTGTGAAAATCGACGGCGCGGGTAGGCGATTAGACGCGAACGATCCGGCAAGTGAAGGCTTAGCGGATACTACACAAGCGGGAATGCCCAGAATGGATCATGCGGCGGAAAGTCCTGCGCAGCGATTTCGCGGCGTGCTCCTCGGTACCAGTTGGTGTGCTGACAGTTACGGCTTATTCCGGCGTGAAATCTTGACACAAACTGCACTGTTTCCGCAATGCTACGGAGCGGAAAAAGTGATGTTGGGAGAAATGGCGTTGCGAGGAAAATACTTCGAGGTTCCAAAAATCTTGTTCCTGCAACGGGTCCATGGGCAGGCATCAGGAAATTTTGAGACTAGCCAAAAACAGCGGAAATATGTGCTGGGGAACAAACGAGTCGGCTGGGCTAGTTTCGACCGGCTGCGTCTACTGATAGCGCACTGCCGGTCGGTCAGGCGAACTCCCTTAACGTGGCAACAGCGAGTGTGGTCGTATCTTTACATCATGCAGTATGTTTGCCAGTTTCGGAAATGGAGATACACCATTTCAACATTGCTGACTGGCAGGTCAATGAAAGGGGCTCGAGTTGGCAAGGCAGAGGTCCAATCCAAAGAACATCAGACTTTACCACAATCTGAAAACCGATGAGATTAGACCAAACCGTCGACCCACAAACGACTCTCCAGGAAAACTCCAGCGGGATGATCGGCTGTACTGTTTGTGGAAACAAGCGATTGAAACCGTTTTTTTCGATTCCGGAACTGCCCGTGGATGTCGGCCGCAGTTTCGCCGATGAATCTTCTGCGCTAGCGGCACCGATGGGGAATGTCGAACTAGTGTTCTGTCATCGGTGTAGTCATATATTTAATCGGCAGTTTCGTTCGGAACTTATCACATATGCACCGGGGTATGAAGTCGCCTTGTATCATTCACCGGTTTTCCGGGAGTTCATGAAAACCGTTGCCCAGCGATTGATCGATCAGTTCGATTTACGCAACAAAACGATTTTTGAGATCGGGGCGGGCCGAGGTTGGTTTCTGAGGCTGTTGTGTCAGTTGGGGGCTAATCGAGGATTCGGAATCGATCCTGCGGTTCCCTTGTCGATCTCCTGCGAGCAGGAGGTTGATCACATCTGTATATACCGGGATTACTTTGACGCTCGCTTTTCCGAACGGTTTAGGTTAATCGCTCCCGATTTCATTTGCTGTCTGTCGGTGTTCGAACATATACCTCATCCTTGGCACATGTTGCGGGAATTGCGCACGATGATTGGCAGCAAGCCGACATCGCTGTATTTCGAAATATTCAATGCGCACGCCGCTTTTGCTCGGACGGAAGTCTGGAGCATTTTGTACGAACAATGCAGTTACTTCACACCCCAATCCTTCGCGTGGGCTTTTCAGCGAGCAGGATTTCGAATCATCCAGTCTGGTCCCTGTTACCAGGGTGACCAGTACCTATTTGTCGAAGCGGCAACGGAAGGACCACCTCCGCAGGCAGTCGCAGAGGACGACGAGTGCGGGCTGGACGAGTTGACGATCCCAGCAGCATTGACACAGTTCACCCAAGCTTTTGCTGATATTCAGTCAAGTTGGCAACAGCGGTTAGGACAATTCGCTACAGCAGGCAAAAAGGTAGTGTTTTGGGGTGCGGGAGGGAAAGGGGTTAGTTTTTTGAATTTGCTACCCGCGGCATCAGTCATTCGACATGTTGCCGAAAGCAATCCGGACAAACAAGGCAAGTACATACCAGGCAGCGGACAACGGATCGTTGCACCACCTCGTCCTCACCGAACAGCGCTGGATCGTTCGTCGCTACAACGACACCGGTCACCTCGGAAGCATGTCGGCCTTCGCCGCGCCGCCTATCTGACCGGCACCTGCAGTGGACATCTTCTTGAGCCAACCGGCGCTTCAGGCCCACCGTGATGTCCTTGCTCCGGCCGCGCCGCCCGACACCCGTTGGGTCGAGCTGCACCGTGACGGGCAGGTGTCCATGGGCGGCGACCTGATCGACATCCGTTCGACCACCCCCGAGGTCGCCTGGATGACCACCGACCTGGTCCAGGGCGGCCCTGCCCGCCAGTTCTTCGGGCTGGTCACCCGTTCGACCTCGCTGCGCTGGCTCCAGTCCTCGGCCGCTGGGTTCGATCACCCAGTGTTCGGCGAGCTGCTGGCGCGCGGGGTGCGCCTCACTCCCTCCCACGTCGCCGGGCCCCCGATCGCCGACTACGTGCTGCGGGCGGCGCTCGACCACCTCCAGCGGGCCGACGAGTGGCGGGCCGCCGCCACCGAGCATCGCTGGGACCCCCACGAGTTCACCGAG
>SLFV01000092.1 GCA_007124075.1 Roseimaritima sp. | reverse complement strand
GCCCCGACGGCACGGTGGTCAGGATGCGTTCGGCTTTGAGTGATTCCCGACCGAACGAACGGCGACCGACTCGGGCGAATATTTCCGGCCCGGTCAGCTTTGCAGGTTCGACCAAGTGATTCGGGGCATTCCGGCCACGGGTAGGACGTGCATCGGGATTGTCCGCTTCGTAGGCGGCTTTTCGGGCTGCAACCCCCTCACGATCCAAACGCGTCGCATAATGGTCGATTTCATTTTGGGAAACGACAACCTTGTCAGTGGTCAGTAACTGCTTTAGAACTTCCTGATCCTCCTGCAAGATCAGCTCGATCAACCGGTCGGTGCTTGCCGCCCCATCGTACATTGCATAGTAGTGCGATCGCACGGGTTTGCCACTCAAGCCTGCCTGCTGCAAGGCCTTGGTGTCCTTACAAACGTGGCCCCCCAGGTCGTGATCGAAGAAGTCACGAAAAAATTGCAAGACGCGTGGCTTGCGGATGCTGTCATCAGCCAGCATTCGGCTTACCTCCCGCCTGACATCATCTCGCGTCCGCATCCGGCCTTGAATGATTGCTTCCTTGAGTACCCGATCGGGTTTCAAATATCGCAGGGCGTGATTGACCGCCAACCCAAGTTCCCAATCCCGCAACATGACACGCCCCCAACGGTCGGGGTGTCCGGATTCGGCCAATTCTGAGCGAAACAATGCATCGCGATCGAGAAAGACTGCAGAAAGGCCCAGAACAACCCCCTGCGGTCTGCCTAGGTTATCAATCGTTTGCCTGGCTATTGAAAAATAGCTGTCGGATTCCTCGCGGGTTGGTGGCCGGAATGTCAACGCTTCGAAAAGAAAATCGATTGCGGCTCGCAGTTCTTCATCCGTAGGCTCCACTGCTTGCATCAGGTCATAAACCGGCGTCAGTGGTCGCATCACCTTGGTGCTATATACGATGCTGGTGGGCAGTCCGCGCAAATCACCTTTCATTTTGTCCGCAATCGACTGGGGATCATCGGTGATTTGGTATGGCTCTGCGATGCTGAACGGACCATCAATCATATAGCGAAGAATATCCCCACCCAGATTGAGGACCTGCGTCGCTTCGGCGCTGTTGACTGAATGGAAATGAGGATAATTCTTGAGCCCATGCGACCGGGATGATGCCAGGACCGACGGAACACTCCTGACCGCCGTAGCATATGCGACGGTCCCGCCTTGCACACGGATGATTCGATCGACGCCAAAGTAGAGTTTCAGTTCGCCACCGTGGTTGGTCGGTACCGCGTCACCGTGGGCCCGCAACCCAGGTTTCTCCGGGTCGTATGCTGGTTCCTTGTTGATCAGTTCGTTCAGCCGCGTGATGTGCTCCTCAGGCGTCACTCGCCATAGACGCGCCGGAGAAAAAGTGGGCTCCAATCGGATGCCAGCGGGCAACGCCCCAAACAACAAATCGTGATCAACAAAATTCCCTTTGTCCGGTTCCAGGTGGGCTTGAAAACCACCTTTGTCAAACAAGACGCGTTCCAGTTCTGCCACGATCCAATCTGAAAGTCGCAAGCGTTCGATGACTTCCGGTTGATCCGTGTGGCGAGGAGGCATCTCTTTCAGCGTGACCTGCGCCCAAACGGAATTCCAAACGTCGGCGTTGGTTTCGTCAACCGGCCCCAGTTCGACAAGTGAAAGGTTGCCCGCGTTGGTATGATCGTCGTGGCAATCGAAACAATATTGTCGCAGGATCGGCTGAGCAAATTCAACAAAATCCAGATCGATCTTCTGTCCAGGGACATACGCTTGTTCCGCCAAGACCGGGATCGCCACGGCGGCATGAAACAACACTACAAACCGAATCGCAGCGGTACTCACACCAGAATTTCCCTGATCGGGCCGTCACCCGTGTCAAATTTGCCTGCTAACTTCTCATCCATGTTAAACCGATCAACCTCCTGTCCAACAGCCCTTAAAATCGTGGCGTACAGTGCGTTGATGGGGCGTTTACCGTCCAGTTGAGTGAAGCGTCCCGAATGAAGACGGCCATCAAAGTTACC
The DNA here is from genome assembly GCA_007124075.1 of Roseimaritima sp. Classification (GTDB taxonomy): domain Bacteria; phylum Planctomycetota; class Planctomycetia; order Pirellulales; family Pirellulaceae; genus Roseimaritima. The sequence goes on along the minus strand of SLFV01000092.1, from coordinate 2,100 downwards.
TAAAAGTATCACCGGCCAATTAGCACCGTCGGTGTGCTGCCGGTCGGCATTGTTGCTGGTGTACACGATTAACGTATTGTCAAGCATCGAGCCGCTGCCTTCCGGGATGCTTTCCAAGGCTTCCATCACCTGCACCAACATTCGGCTGTTGTATTGTCGAATCTTAATCCAAATCGGATTGTCAGGCTGGTCCATATGGCCCAGGTTGTGCCCTTGCTGTTCGATGCCCAACCCCTTCCAGGCACCGAAAATTTCTCCTCGTCCCGAACCAATGGTTAGGACGCTGGTGATTCCCGAAGCCAGGGCGGAGATTCCTAATTCCAGCAAAACGTCGTGCCAATCGGTTTCGAACTCGGGATGAGCGTAGCGATCATCGACCACGGGTGCAAACTTCCGCAGGTGATCAGCGACAGTATCCAAGCGATCCCGCAAACCGTTGATATCGCTGAAGCCTCGCACGTATTGCTGATACCTTTGACGCTCGCTGCGAGGCAAAGACTTTCCTTTGCTGGCAGCAAGGTTTTCGATTTGGTCGAACAGTCCCGATTGTGCCTCATGTTGCCTACGGATATCACCATCAGAAATACCTCCGTAGAGCATCTGGAAAAGGTGGTTGGGGTTGGAATGCATGAAGATTGGTTGTCCAGCACCCCGCGCCGACAGGGTGGCAATCGTCGGCTTACCCTTCATATTCTCTAATGAATCCATGCCGATACACAGATGCGGCAACAATGTCTGTGGCAGGATTTTACTTAGTTCATAATCGATGGTCGGTCCGCTGGGCGGCACACCGTCGCTGCCGCGGTAGCCGCCCAGCGCGCCGAAGAACGCGCTGTGCGCTGGGCTGGTGTGACGACCGTGCAGCCCATTGATGATGTGCAACTTTTCTTTGAATGGTTCGAGCGGTTTGATGGGTTCGGGCAATTTAGCTGTAGCCAGCGAGCCGCTATTTCTCATCCCCTCTGGAATGCAGGTTTTGGGGTCAAACCCTTGATTTTGCAGGAAAAAAACCACACGTTTCGGTCCGCCAGATGACTCTGACGCAGCACACGTACTGGCTGGAAATAACGAGCCGCCCATTGCAGCACCCAAAGCACCAGCAACGCTCTGAATCATTTCTCTGCGACGCATCCTATTAAGCTCCTACGGTCGTTGGACAATGAGCACAGTTTTTTTCCAAAGCCACCATTCACGAGCGGGGGGTCACCGGCGGGGATCCGCACCCTGCCGGTCCCGGTAGTGCATCCAACCGATTGGGTGTTAAAGCTTTGGTCGGTCCTAGATTTCGAAACGATCATCTCTGAGATTACCAGAATCGGAACCGAAAGTCCACGATTCATTTACTGCACGTTGCCCAGCGGGAGCCTCCCCCGCTGTCTCTGATGCCGGATGACACTTCTCTCTTTCCCCGATGGCGTATTTCGTTCCGGTTGAGAGGCGTTCGAAACCAAATTGCCGCATTCCATCCCCACGCCCCTGTCACCTTTTTGAAGCTGCCTCCTTTTCGACGGACTGACAGGCAGCCTACCCCCCCTACAAATAGAATTTGGGACGTTTTTTCCCCGTGGATGCGATTGAGATTTAGCGATTGAAAAAAAACCGTCGACCCATCATTATAACAGGCCTGCTTCATTCTCACCCCGCCCGCATTAATCGCCCCCACTTTCATGCCTCATATTGCCATTTTCTTCGGGGTTTCGCTATGTGGCCTGACGGTTGTGGGGATGATCAGTAGCGTGGAGAAACTGGCCGCATTGTGCGTCCCCATGTTGTTAGGATTGCCGATTTTGTTTGCCGGAGTTGTTGCGTTAAACCCGCATCGTCGCAAGGCATGGATGCGGTTCGCAGCCGTCCTGGCACTCCTTGGCGTGCTGTCGTTGGCGGGAAGCCTAAGTGAACGATTGACCGCGTATCTGAACGAACAGCCAATCAATTTGATATCGGTTTGGTTGTTGGCGGCAACCTTTGGCTTGATGCTACTGTTCTTGTTCTTTTGGGCTACGAATCGGTGGTGGTTTCTTCCTGGAAGCTTGAAGCCCGACCCGAGCCTGAAGTTCGATCAGGCTGGCGGCCAAGAGTTTGTCAAGCCAACTCCGAATC
>SLFV01000214.1 GCA_007124075.1 Roseimaritima sp. | reverse complement strand
GGTCACACCCGCCAAGACTGGCACGGCTTCGGCTGCTGAAAGCGTTCCGTCACGTTCCAGTTTTTCTCGCAGATTCTTGCCGTCAACATACTCCTGGACGATGTAGTGCAATTGCTGATGCTGCCCTACCTCGTAGACCTGAACGATATTCGGATGAGACAAACGTGCTGCAGCGCGCGCTTCCCGCCGAAAACGCTCGACATAGGTTACGTCTCGAGCCAAATCCGCACGCAGGACTTTGATTGCCACCTGGCGACCAAGTGAGACCTGTTGTGCAACATAAACGTCGGCCATTCCCCCGCGTCCTAGCCTTCGCAAGACTTGGTAATCGCCCATTTGGCGGCCCGTCAAATCAACCATTGCGTGAGCGGACGGTCCACTGATCGGGGCGCGACTGTCGGCAGTCTGTGCCGATGATCTGACGCCGCTGGAGTCGCTTGGCGAGTCCTGGGTCGCATGCGGGTCGGTCATGGAAGCATCCTTGGTGGTTTGATACGAAATCTGCAGCAACCTCCAGTCTAACCGCTCACTTCCTCGATTGCAGCGTTACCAGCGGGTTCAGACTTCCGCTCCGGAACGCCTGCATATCGATCGTAACGTATCGAAATCCAAGTTGGAGGAAGTGCCGCACCAGTTCGTCCCACAGTGGCGGTGCCAGCAGTTCCGCAATCGCAGCCCGAGTGACTTCGATTCGAGCCAAATCGTCGGCATGCAGACGGACACGCATTGGCGAAAAACCTCGCTGCGCCAGAAAATCTTCGGCAGCTTCGACCCGTTGCAAACGTTCCACGGTAACCTCAACACCGTAGGCGATCCGACTGGACAAGCAAGGGGATGCCGGAACATCCCAGACAGGGAGATTCCAGTGGCGCGCCAACCGACGGACGTCCGCTTTGGACAAACCTAAATCCGCCAGCGGGGTACGAACGCCCGCCTGGGTTCCTGCTTGAATCCCCGGACGGTAGTCACCCAAGTCATCGTGGTTGGTGCCCGACAGCAAATCCGCCATATCGATCGCCAGCTTCTGAGCGACCTGGGTCAGCGCGGAGTACAGCGTCTGCTTGCAAAAAAAACATCGCTGCCCGTCGTTGCGACGGTACTGCGGCAAGGAAACTTCGTCAGTGACGACCTCTTGGTGCAGAATTCCAATCTGAATTGCCACTTCACGAGCGCGCTGTCGCTGCGTATTGGCCAGGCTGGGGCTGATCGCGGTTACAGCGAGCGCCTGTTCCCCATGCGACCGAAACGCGGCCGCAGCAACCACCGCACTGTCAACACCACCAGAAAACGCGACGATTGGCAGGTTCAGTTGCGCTACGTAAGCGACCAATCGATCGGCATGCTGGGCAGAAAGATCGGTCTGCGATTGACGGGAAATGGTCATTGGAAAATGTTGCAAAGAGGTTGGAAATACGTCAGCCCTTGGGGGCTGCGGCATGCCTTCACATTTTAGACGTCACAGTCCAGTGTGACACCGCGAATAACCAAGCGATAACGATAATCACGACGCTTACCCCGCCCAGCAGGATTTGCGTCAATTTCCGCTGCCGCACGGTTGCAGGGACTTTGTTTGCCAACCACCCGATCGGCAATCCCGCCACAAATCCCGTCGCGTGCGCCAGGACATCGGTCCGCTGGTCGCCCAAACCCAACAGACCGAACAACACCAGCCCCGCAATCAACGGGCTCCAACGTTTCAGCACGTTTTGGTCAATCCGCTGTCGAAAACCCAGCCCATCGGCAACAACCATGCCCAACGCGGCGAAAACCGCAGTCGATGCACCGATCGATTGGTGCGTCGGATCACGCAGCAAAGCGTTCAGCAAGTTACCCGTTGCACCGCCGATCAAAATTCCACCCCACGCCAGCCCCCCACCAAATAACCGACTGGCCATCCAGCCAAACAGGCAGCCAAACCCTAGGTTTGACATCAGGTGTCCCACATCCACATGCAAAGTTAACGCGGTGATCGTCCGCCACCACTGATGCTGTGTCGCCACCGCCTCAGCTTGCATTCCGCCCAGGACTACCCAAGGCGAACCGTGAGAAGGCAGGCCAGACAAATATGCAAACGACAGCAGACAAGTAACGTACCCAGTGATGCCCGACCCCATCCCTGGGTACCGGACGCCTGCGGTTGGCGGGTCCCCATGCCGGTCGGCATCCCCTGCGGGCTGTTCCTGTTGGTACGCATCCAGTTCAGCCACCGCTTCGGAAGCATGATGCGCCGGAACGCTCAGATACCAAGTCGATTCGGCCTGATCCAAACGAACCGGAATCTGCATTGACTCCAGCACCAGTAACGCGTCCCGACAAGCGAAACGTTGTCGTGATTGGAAAACAACAGCATAACCTTGCGGCGGGAAGAACATCGGGAAGCGTTTCCTTCGCTTACAGCCAAAACCGCTAATCTACAAATTGCATCGCCCCGGAACCAGTGGCTGTTTTGCTTCCATACCAGATCTGCCCCCTGACGTTCCTACCACACGGAGCCGCCGGGTGAGGCGTACCCCAAAATGAGTTTCTCTTGAAAAATCGGACCTGGTCCCCTGCAAAGCTCCAAAGGCGGTTAGGCCCTTTTTTCGGAAGGGTGTTAATCGTCGTCCGCTAGCCCCCCCGGCTCTGCGATCGCTGGTAAGACTTGGTCGGTCAATAAGCGTGGGAAAGTCCAAGCCGGTCCCGGTTGGACATCGGGCAAATTCACTAGATTTCTGGCAGCCGGTTCTGGATTACGCAAGAACAATTGGGCAACGTCCTCCAAAATATCGATGCAATTTCCGTAGTAGGAATGCCCCAACAATTCGGTATCTATCGAACTGGCGTCAATCGTATCCATCCCCGGCGCAACCAGTAGTCCGCGACTGGAATCACCGGCGCGCCAACTATCGTTGAAATGGTAGGACGCGTGCAACGCCCAATCATTACGCGAACAATACAACGTTGTTCGTTGCGCCGTATCGCGGAGCCGGGGCACGATTTGTGTTAGAAACACATCGGCATCGATATCGGGGGCCGCCAGAATGATTTGGTCAAAAAACTGTTTATCGGGCGGAAGACTGGCAATCGCGCCGGTGACCGCGTCGGCTCCCATGCTGTGCGCGATCACGTGTACCCGCTCGGCTCCCGAACGCTCCACCACGTTCAGCAAAAAAGCCTTCATGAGTTTCCGGCTAAACAGCACTTCATTGCGATCAGAGAAATAGTGCCGAACGCTGCCGCGCGATGGCCAGGCATAAAAAATCGGCGCCCCCTGGAACTTGAGGTCGTGATAGATCTGTGCCGTGCGTTTCGCGGCGGCATCAAAGCTGACATTGAACCCATGCACAAACACGAAACAACTGTGAGGGGAATCGTACTGCTGCATCACTTCCTGCAACTGAGCAAAGAAGGCTTCCTCCGCCAATAATTCAGCACGCGTCAGCACCACATGCTGTTCTTTGTCTTCGCGCCCAAATCGCGGCGCAGCAACTTCGCCAACGCGATGTGTCGGAGGAATCGAAACATCGCAGTAGCCGTAGTGGATCGTCATGCCGGATCCACGCCGTGGACCGAACACCACGCCCTGTCGTTCGGAGTACCGCAAACGAATCGTTTCGCTGAACGTGTGGATCGAACCTAACCCGACGATTACCACCGAAACCAGCCAGAGGATCGCCGCGCGTCGAACCGCACGCCGTGTCCATCCAACCTTCCCCGCCTGCGGCTCCGCGGGACCAAGAAACAGCCTGCCAGCAGCGTAGACGGGCAGTCCCACCGCGATGAAGGCAATGACCACGTGAAAGCCTAGCGCCCAGGGAGAAATCTGCGGCGGTTGCTCCAGGATCTCGCGATTGGTGCCGTAATAAACTCGAACCGTCTGAGGATTACTCTCGTCCAGATCGCGCAGCATTGCCTCTTCCCGCTGCGGTAATTGGCTCCGCATTCCCGGTGCCGATTTGGCGTAAGTCGAAGCGGGACCAAAATCAGGATCAAGCGGCACAGAGCTTGGCGGATCTGGGGTCCTGCGGGGCGGACCAGCAGTCCTGCTGGGAGGGGAAGAATCCGTGGTGCGAGAACGTTGTGGTGGCGACGGCATGCTGGATGGCGGTGCGTCAAGCATCGCGCGGTGCGCGGGCGACCCGATGGG
>SLFV01000191.1 GCA_007124075.1 Roseimaritima sp. | reverse complement strand
TGAGGACGCTTCCGAGGCGGAGGCGGCCATTGACGGCATCCCCGAGCCAATGGTTGACGCGCGCGCGGCCGGACGCACGCTGCACGAGGCCAAACGCTGCCGGGTCGAGGGCGATCCGTACGGGTTTTACAGCCTTCTGGCCAAAGCCGCGGAAGAGCTTGGCCCGGCGCACGAAGAGCTTGCGGGCGTTCTTCAGGCGCGGGCACAAAAGATCGGTTTTCAGGGCTACGCGCCCACCGAAGACGATATGGCATCAGACTATCGCGCCGTCGCGCGCGCGTTAAAACAGGCCGGGGACGAGGAGTCCCCGGTGTCACCATGAAGGGGAGGTATCCAACGCATGGCACCGTCTGTTGAGGCGATTCGCAAAGAAGTCGAGGCGCAATCGAAGTTTGTTTCGCGGTTGCGCGACCAGATGGCCCGGGTCATTGTCGGGCAGCAGTACATGGTCGACCGGTTGCTGGTGGGTCTGCTGGCCAATGGTCATGTGCTCATCGAAGGAGTTCCCGGTCTCGCCAAGACCACGGCCGTGAAGACCTTGGCGCAGGCCATGAATTGCTCGTTCAGCCGTCTGCAATTCACTCCGGACCTGTTGCCGACCGACATCACCGGCAGCATGATTTATCGGTCCGATATACGCGAATTCGAATTCGTTCCTGGCCCCGTATTTGCCAACGTTCTGTTGGCCGATGAAATCAATCGTGCGCCGCCACGAACGCAAAGTGCTTTGCTGGAAGCGATGAGCGAGGGTCAGGTGTCGGTCGACGGCACGACGCATTCCTTACCGGAACCGTTTATCGTAGTCGCCACACAAAACCCTTTCGAGTTTGAAGGGACGTACTCGCTTCCAGAAAGCCAAATGGATCGGTTTCTGATCCGCACTTCGGTTGGATACCCGCAACGCGAAATGGAACGCGATGTGATGCGAACCCATCGCCTGGGGGAACCGGTCGATGGCTTGCAACCGGTCGTTTCGCTGGATCAAGTCCGCGCCGCGCAGGCCGCCGCGAGGGAAATACGCTTTGATGACCTCTTAGTGGAATACCTTTTGGATATTGTCGAGGAGACTCGCAACAACGAATACTTTCGTGTTGGCGTTAGCACGCGAGGAGCGCTCAGTTTTTACCGTGGCTGTCAAGCGCGTGCGATCACCGAAGGTCGTGATCATGTCATACCCGACGATGTCAAACAACTTGCTGTCCCCGCGCTCGCTCACCGTGTGGTCAGCGAGGGGCTGTTCCAAGGCATCGATCGGACCAGCGTGGAACAACGGATGGAAGACCTGGTCAATCATGTGAAAGTGCCGATGTGAAATGAGCGAAGCCGTTTCCATTACGGAAATCTTTCGCTTTTGCCCTCGCTGCGGGAATCGCGCAACATGCCTGGGTGACAATCCATTCGTTTGTGACACGTGTCATTTCACCCACTATTTTTCGCCCGTCGCCGCTGTGGGTGCGATTATTACGGACCCCCGACAACGGGTGCTCGTGATCCGCAGAGCAAAAGACCCCGGGCTTGGTAAATTTGGGTTGCCCGGCGGCTTTGTCGATCCCGGCGAATCGTGCGAAAACGCGTTACGGCGTGAAGTCCTGGAAGAAATTGGGCTGTTGATCGACAATGCGGTGCTTTTAACAACGTGCCCCAACCGCTACTGCTACGCGGGTACTGCCATTCCGGTGGTCGATTTATTCTATCTTTGCCGGTTGGACGAAGACCCTAGCATCTCTCTTGATAAAAATGAGGTGATCTCATGGCAGTGGTGCCAGTGCGAACCACAGGTTTTGAAACAAATGGCCTTCACGTCCCATCGTCAAGCATTGGAGGTTTATATGGAAAAAATGGGGCATCGCGTTTCCGATCGTTAACCGCCGCAAATCGTTTGCACCCCATCCGCGTTTTCTGGCTGATTGTCTGCGGCCTTTTCGCAGGGAGCACAGGTGTTCCGTCTGCAGCGCAAGGCACCCCAAAACAGCGACAATGGATCGCTGCGGCTACTGGCACGCTGCAGGGAAAAGTACTAAACGAACGCCTTTCGCCACGGTGGATCGACGCTGACGATCAGCGATTTTGGTTTCAAAAGCAAACCTCGCTTCGAACCCACCAGTTCATGCTGGTCGACACCGTTAAAGGGACGTGTCAACCAGCGTTTGACCACGTGAAACTGGCCAGTAATTTAGCCGATGCCACAAAACAAAGCGTGGCCCCTGATCGCTTGCCACTGCGGCATCTAACGCTGGCCCCCGATTCCTCCGACGTTTTCTTTCGTTTTTCGAATAGAAACTGGCATTGGTCCAGCGACGGCGGCTCCTTGACCGCACACGATCAGCCACTGGATTCGGGAGAATTGATTCCGCTGCAACGTATCGAACCCTCAACCAATGGTGGTGAATCGACCAGTATTTTGTTTGTGAATCAACTGGACCAACCGGTGCGATTGCATTGGATTCAGCCTGACGGCACACCACGACAGTACGCCACGCTGGATGCGGGCAAAACGCATGACCAGCACACGTACCAACACCATGTTTGGCTGCTGACCGACCGGGACGGAACAGAACTGGCCGTCTTGCGAGCGACAGCAGCGGCGGCCACTTTTGTGCTGTCAACAGACACGCCGCGCCCGAGCCGGTCGGTGCGACCCCGTGAAGGTGGTCGCGTTGAATGCCACAATCCGACCGCCCGCCAGACGGCCCCCGCCAACGCTCGCGTCCGTTTCGATTCGTGCAATGTCATCCTGGAGCGAAAGGACGGCGACAATGGGACATGGGAATCACTCCGGTTAAGCGATGATGGGACCGCTGCCGATGCCTTTGGAGGGCAGGTTGATTGGTCGGACAACGGGGAGTACTTCATGGTTTGGCGGACACGTTTCGCGAAGCCACGCCAAGTGAAGCTCGTTCAGTCTTCCCCACCCGACAAGGTTCAGCCTGAGCTAATCGTCTTTCCCTACAACAAACCGGGGGATCCGCTGGACCACCCGCGGCCTTACCTGGGAAGCGTATCCTCGGGGTCGCTTGCACCCATTGACACACAACTGTTCGACACCCCCTTTTCCATTGGTCAGCGCCACTGGAAGCCGGGAACGACAAAATATCGGTTCCTGTACAACCAGCGTGGCCATCAACGGTTGTCGCTAATCGAAATCGATGCAACCACCTCAGCGACCAGGGTCGTAGCTGAAAACCGCAGCGATACGTTCGTCGATTACGCACACAAGACGTACTTGCAGTTTCTGGATGAATCCGACCAATTGATCTGGATGAGCGAAAAAGATGGGTGGAACCACCTTTATTTGATTGACCAAAAATCTGGCAAGGTGATTCGCCCGTTGACTTCAGGGACATGGGTTGTCCGTGGGGTGGATTCCTTTGACCCCGATTCAAATTCGATGCTGGTCACGGCCGGTGGGTTTTACCCCGACCAAGACCCTTACCAAAGGCATTTGCTCCGTGTCACGTTGGACGGAGAAATCACCCCCTTAACGCGCGGCGACGGAGACCATCGCTGGACGCTTTCACCTACGGGTCAATATTTCGTCGATAGCTATAGCCGCGTTGACCTGGCTCCCGTGCATGAACTGCGACGGGTTCACGACGGTTCGCTCGTGTGCAAATTGGTTGCCGCTGACTGGTCGCCGCTCCTGCGACAGGGTTGGCAACCGCCGGAACGGTTTGTCAGTAAAGGACGCGACGGTGAGACCGACATTCACGGAATCATCATTCGGCCGCATGACTTTGATCCCCAAAAGCGATATCCCGTCTTGGAAGCGATTTATGCGGGCCCACACAGCGCGTTCGTTCCCAAGTCATTCGGGTTGCACCGTGGCTACGCGGATTTGGCTGACTTGGGTTTTATCGTGGTCAAAATCGATGGCATGGGGACCTCTCACCGTTCCAAAGCGTTTCACGACGTCTGCTGGAAGAATTTAGTTGATAGCGGTTTCCCCGACCGCAAAAAATGGATGCGAGCGGCGGCCAAACAGCGCCCGGAAATGGATCTTGATCGAATCGGGATCTGGGGCGGTTCGGCCGGGGGGCAAAGTGCGCTGGCGGCCTTGTTACATCATCACGACTTCTACAAAGCTGCCGCTGCCGACTGCGGTTGCCATGACAACCGAATGGACAAGATTTGGTGGA
>SLFV01000201.1 GCA_007124075.1 Roseimaritima sp. | reverse complement strand
GCTCCGGTGCGATATTTAGGACTGCAAGGATTTCCGCCGGAGTTTGGGACCACCGCGACACGGATGGGTCATCGGTCCCAAGCAGTCGAAACCGGCCCAAGGTGTGCCCCGACCGCTGGGACTGCTGTCCGATGGTAACTGTCAGGAATCCATCGTTGGGAAGGTCGACTGCCTGCTGACTGATCAATGTCAGGCGATGCGTCTGCTGCACCGCACCACCGACCGACCACCCGTGTGGATCCGAATCGGCAGGAAACAACAGGGAAGCGGGGTCAAAGCCAGCTTCGTGGAAATCGGCAACCGCCACCTGCCAATCGATGGAAACCTGGCCGTCGACGGGCAAGTCCAGAAAAACCGCGGGGGGCTGCCGGATGGTCTGCTGCCAAACCACCTGCCGATCGTCATCCAAAAGGGCGACCTGAAAATCCTTCAACCGTTCGCCCACATTACCATCGGTCCGGTTCCAAATCCGAATCCGATCCAGCGTTGCCGACGCCCGCAGGTCTAGTTCCCACCATGGGCTATCGGAAATCGCGGTGTGAGTAGTCGACTGTGCCAGTCCGTAATCGCCATCGGTGTTGCCGTCGATTGCCAGATGGGCGGGACCCGCAAACGCGGTCGAACTTTGCGATGCCTTCCCCGCCAACGCAATATTTTCCATCCCATCAAAAACTTGGACCTCTGCCAAAGACAAGATTTTTTGCTTGCCGGGAATCGTAATCCTTACGTAGCGCCCCAGCACCCTCTGGTCATCGGCGGGAACAACCTGGGCGGCTACGCGTGAAATAACAAAGTTGCCCTCGCCATGCCCTGCGCCTCCGCCAGGCAAGGAAGCGGCAGGCAAGGTTTCCAAGGCCAATCCGCGCAGTTTGCGCAGTTCGGCAGGAACGCGAAGTTTCACAACGTACGAATCTTGCGCGCCGCTGTTCGTCACCTCAATCAGCTCGTCGGTGAACGTCGCCACCGCATCGGCCTGCGCCTGGAACGATTCGGCCTGCAGTGGTACCCAATCCCAATTGCGGGGGAAGCCCGCATCCCAAGCCGCTCGCGCGGCTTGGACCTCGGGGGTGTCCGTCTGCAGTTGCTTGCGCACCACTGCCAGTTCCAATTCAAGCTCCTCGCGTCGCTGTCGTTGCTGCGGAGTCAATACCTGAAGCAGCGGGGATTCATCGCGTCGATCGGCGTCGGCGGTGTTGTTTAGAATCGCAAAGACCTTGAAGTATTCTTCTTGCGTCAGGGGATCGTATTTGTGGGTGTGGCACTGCGCACAGGCCAGTGTGGTTCCCATCCAAACCGCAAACGTCGTATTGACTCGATCGATCACGGCCGCGTTGCGGAATTCTTCATCGTTGGTACCCCCTTCATTATTGGTCATCGTGTTACGATGAAACGCGGTGGCGATAAGATGCTGGTCTGATGGATCGGGCAACAGGTCACCCGCCAACTGCTGGATGGTGAACTGATCGAAGGGAAGGTTGTCGTTGATCGCTTGAATCACCCAGTCCCGATACAGCCAGATCGTGCGGGGCGGGTCATCCGCGTAGCCGGCCGAATCGGCGTAGCGGGCAAGGTCCAGCCAAATCCGTGCCCAATGTTCGCCGTAGGTCATGCGACTAAGTAGTTCATCAACACGTTTTTCGTACGCTTCGTCGCTGGGATCGGTGACGAAAGCATCCACCTCGGCAATCGTCGGGGGCAGACCGGTCAGGTCCAGGTGCAATCGCCTGACCAAGGCGTAACGCCCTGCCGCTTCGCTGGGTTGCATTCCGAACCGTTCCAGTCGTTCTAAAACAAAATGATCCACTGGATTGCGAGGCCAGTGGGGGCGCGTGACCACTGGCAACGAGGGGCGTTCGGGCGGGACGTAAGACCAGTGCGGCGAGTACGGTGCGCCTTGCCGGATCCAGCGTGTCAGCAAATCCGTTTCTGCGACGGTCAACTTGGCTCCCATCCCCGGTGGAGGCATGACGACGGCGGCATCGTCGGCCAGAACCCGGGTCAACAGTTCGCTCGCTTGTGGTTCCCCAGCGACGATTGCGGCGTGCCCCCCTAGGTCTTCCAGGGCACCCTCCCGGGTGTCCAAACGCAAACCATCCAGCCCGCCCTGACGTTCCGATTCGTCAGGCCCATGGCAGAAGTAACAACGGTTTGACAGAATCGGCTTGATGTCGCGATTGAAGTCAATTTCGTCTGATTTCGCGGGCTCCGCCATCGTTAGTGCTGCGAACCACAGGACACACGAGAAATAACGGCTTGACCGAATCAAATAAACAGGCCCAACCGGGATTTCCGTGGTTGGGGCGGTTCGGGGGGCCGCAGACTGGATTAGGGGACGCCGGATTTTGGGCGGTGACCCTTTGGATACCTGGGAAAGACTCATGTTTTGACGACGCTCGGTTTTCGAATTTTTGAAATCACGATTCACGCAAACCGTTCTTTTACAGTACAGGATCTTGTGATGGGACCTGCTCAAGCACGTGATCCTTGGCAGGCTCCGCGTCATTCCTCTGCACGGTCCAACGCGAAGACTCGCCGGTCCTGCCCCTTACCGACGACGACATGCGACCAGGAAACACGCAGCGTCTGTTCGCTTCCGCCGAATTCGCGAATCCAGTGTCCCCGCCGACTTGCGCGACTTTCGCCAGGGGCCAGCCTGCCCGCACGTTCAATCTGGCCTTCGTCCGTCAAGCGGACGCTGCCATCAACCAACGCGACCTTGGCAGCGTAACCGTCGTCTGACAGCTCGTGGTATTTCAAATCTACTTTCTTGCGGACCTCCCACGGTGCCGAAGGGGACAATTGGTCCAGCATCCAGCGTTTGGTGGCCCAGTCAACGCGTCCCAGCAGAGGGACAATTTGCCTGGGATCGACGCGGTAACTCCACAACGCGTCCAGTGTCTCCTCCCAGAGGGACAAGATCCGATGCGACTCTGCAGGAGCTGCCTCACCTTGCGAAGCGACAAACGCCCGACAGGCACGCAAGTAGCATGTCTGGATTTCCAGTGCACTCATTTGTCCGCGAGTTGTAGGAACCCGGGCAATCAAGTGCCAGTCGCGCGTCAGCGACAGCAAGGCCTTGAGTGGATGACGTAGCCGTGGCAACGACTGCAGCGGCCCATCGGATTCGATCATGTCCAAGACCAGACAGGTCGTTGCGACTTTCAGGTATTCCGCCGTGTCGCTGATGTTGGAATCCGAAAGGCCGATTTGCAATCGCTGGCGTCGTTGCAGCAATCGCTTCATCGCGTCCAACCCGAAGAAGGTTTGTCCGCACATCTGCTCCAACCAATGACCAAAAACAAACACCGGTCGTTCGCCGCGATACCCTCCCATCGCGGTCATGCAGTCGATCGCAAGGGCTTTGGGTGACAGCCAAAATTTTCCCCTACGATCGACGTATCCACTGCCCGTCAAGGCGATTCGCGAAGCCAAAAATGCGCTCAAGTGACGTCGCTGAGGCCTGAACACAAATGCCCGAATCAGCAGCGTTAACAAAAACACCAATGGCGTTTGCACCAGTCGCAGCGCAAAAACCAACATGCCCAGGATGGGTGGAGGCAGTTGTCCTGATACGCGTTCCTCTCCCGCCGAACCGCCCGCAAAAAACCGCTTGAGATAGGTTCCCAAAGCCACCACGGTGCCAGCGGTCGCGAATAGCACGAACACGACAAGCATGTAGACGGCCTGCAGTGGTAGCAAAGCTAAAATGCCAACCCGAAAACAGAACAGCCTCAAGCCTGATGCGACGGTGGCTTCATAGTTCTCCTGACATCCGTACACATGACCTACCGCATCACAGCTATTCTTCAATAAGCGAATCGGCCGATCGACTTTGCACTTTTCCGCTGCCCTGCGGAACATTCGATCCTGAGCCCGCTGGCAGTTCAACAAAGTCTCCGGACTGGACACCTCGGGCGTTGCCCCCTCCACCAATCCGCCTGGCAGCGAATCATTCGCAACAGAGTTTTCATGGGATACCGCACCGCCATTTGCGAGGAACAGTTGCGAAGTGCCAAACCTTCCTGGAGCGGTCGGTTGCTCCGCGGAAATCGCATCACAGATCGACTGATAAACCATCCGCCGGGACGGAAACGATTGAACTCCCTCGGCGGCCCGGAAAATGACCGCATACTCGGTTTCCAAACCG
>SLFV01000206.1 GCA_007124075.1 Roseimaritima sp. | reverse complement strand
CGCGACCGACGGTGATCGGCAGACCGTGTTGGCAGATGTCCGACGATTCGCCAAAGAGTTGCTGGCAGGCCTGAATGACGCGTCTGTTGCTACTTGATCGCCCACCTTAACGGTCTTCCACGCAATCCGTGCATCGGCCCCGGAGTAAGATCTCGTTGACTTGACCAATTTTGTTTCCGTTCTCCGATTCACAGGAATCCAGTTTGACCCCCGACAAACAGGTCACCTGCCCACACTGAGTGCAGAGAAAATGTGGGTGAATCCCGCCAGAGGCATGGGTTGGGTCAAGCGCTTCGAATCGCCAGACATGGTCGCCCAGTTCCGTGCGATGGACTAAGCCCGCATCGCTCATGTCGTTGAGATTACGAAACACAGTCGCTTTATCGATTCCAGCGGGTGCCACATGCTGAGCGACATCAGCATGAGTCAGCGGTCGGTTTGATTCCCGCAGCAACTGCAACGTGGCGATCCGAGCGGGAGTAGCGCGGAGACCGACATTTCGAATCGCCTGTTTAATGGATTCAACGGCTTCCAGTTCAGCCTGCAACTTCAATTCTATGTCCATCGTAGCGTCTAAATCCCGGCACGTAACAGCTACCGAAGCCGGTCATTTCGGTAGCGATACCTTTTGCAAACATGAAACAGTCAAAACAATGCATGCCGATCGCAGCGTGTGGAATGCTGGCCGATTTGGCACATGACGGCTTGAAATTCGTCATGAGTTCACTCGACTGCACAAACACGTGCTTCAACCATTGGCCTGCTGAACCACCTCGATCGGACCGTGATTGTCGCAGTGGTCCCCATGGGGATGGTGAAGATGCCCATCAACAAGATAGTCGATATGGTCTCCGTGCGGGACAGGCTCATGACCACAACCTGGCCCGTGGACATGATCCGTAGGATGGCATCCGCACGCATGCTCCGGGGTACAGCGGTCGGGATTCGTTGCAGAGATCTCGATCGAATGTTCTTCCACTGTCCCGTCAGCGCGTTGGTGATGCAGATGGCCATCGTGTAAATAGTCCACATGATCGCCGTGTCGGACCCCTGTATGTTCGCACTCGGGCCCGTGATGGTGATCGTGATGAGCGTGAATGTCGGTCATTTGTCGTTCTCCTAGCAGTGAGAGTGGTTTTCCATCGCATGCATGACCGCATTGGTCACCAAGCGTGAAATGTGATCGTCGGCCAACGCGTAAAAGACGTGCTTGCCCTCGCGACGCGAGCGAACGATCCGCTCGCTCTTTAACAAACGCAAACGTTGCGAAACTGCTGGCATGGGTTCGTCCAGCAATTGGCAAATATCCGATACGCATCGCTCTGCGGCCTCCAAAAGCAACAACAAACGCAAACGCTGCGGATCGCCGAGCGCGCGAAAAATTGCCGCCGCATGTTCACAAGCAGTCGGGTCTATCGTGACAGGAATGCTAGAATGATCCACCCCACTGCAGGCAGGAGCTTCATCGTCATTGCTGAATTGCATCAACGGACCTCAGAGAAAATCGAACGCTTGCACAACTATTTAACTATAGTACTTCCAGCCAATGCGTCAAGTGTGATTTCAGATCACGGGCAAGGAATCCCCCCGAATCAATACTCCTGAGGGGGAAAAGCGGTTTTGCAGGCCTACCGAGGAAGGCGGCTGGACTGTTCAGGGATTACTAAACCACTGAACAACCGAGAGAACGGCCGAGGGGTAGTTTCCTTTTTCAGCAGACCGTTGGGCACAGCGTACTCCGCCGTCATCAATATCAGACGAGCCAACGCCCGCGCTGAAACATTAACACGAAATTAACCCCTCCTTCACGCTCAGTTAACAAGCCTTCGCTATCGTTTTGCAAGTCAGCAGGAAATCCAGGTGACGTTCGATGCATTGATTCTCTTTCGTTTTGAGTTGCCAGGGCTTTCCTAATTTTGCTTCTCCAGGGTTTCCGTGTGCTACGCGGGCGACCAAATCGCAGGCGTGGTGCAAACTCATGGGGTCAGTTTCATTTCTCGTTCGGTTGGAGTGGTTGTTATGTTGAAATCAGGCAGACGCACCGCAGGTTGTCATCGGCAAATGGGCAAATCCTGCCGGGGTGCGAAGGGATTTACTTTAGTTGAGTTGTTAGTGGTGATTGCCATCATTGGGGTTTTGGTCGGTTTGCTGTTGCCCGCAGTTCAAGCTGCGCGAGAGTCAGCACGACGCATGCAATGCAATAACCACCTCAAGCAGGTGGGATTGGCGATGCATAATTTCCACGACACGTTCAACGTTCTGCCAGGAGGTGCTCGAGACGGCCACGCGCCCGACCCGTTAACCAATTGTTGTCGTGCGTCGAATGTTCATGGATGGAGCTGGAAATACCACATTCTACCCTACATGGAGGGGACGAACCTGTGGGACCTCGGCCAGAATCCAAGCCATGGAACCGCGGAAAATGACGTCGCACGCGTCGGCGTTCCTGGCTACCACTGCCCGTCCCGACGAGGGGTTCAGGCGTACGGAAGTGGATTCTATCGCGCCGATTACTGCGCCAATGGAGGCCAGAGAGGTACCGCCGGAGTTCGGGAGCCCGGTAGTGTCGGAGAGACGGGGTTTATTGCGCAAACCGATTACCTGAAACGTCGTTTGGCGGATGTCAAAGATGGACTATCCAACACTTTGATGGTTGGGGAGAAAGCCTTGCATGACGACCGTCATGGTTCTGATGGGGGCGACAATGAACGCTGGAACAACAGCGGTTGGGATGAGGACTGTATTCGCTGGGGCGCGGCAGTCAATGCTGATGGACTTGAGTACGGATTGGTGCCTTTGCCCGATAAGCAAGCGCCGACCAACACGCGCTCGGTTGTCGATATCGGCGGCAGGAGCTGGGGCAATTGGCATCCCTATTGGGGTGCGGCGCATCCCGGTGGAGCCAATTTTGTGTTGGGGGACGGTGCGGTTCGCACGGTGACCTACACGATCGATCAAGTCATCATGAGGCGTCTTTCCTTAATCAATGACGGTGAACCCATCGGAGATGAATGGTAGTCACCGCTTTAACTGAATGTGACGCCTGGATCGGCTGAAAGGATGCTGCAGGAGAGACTGCGGCGGTCAGCACGATCCTTGCGTCTGGTCGCGCATTGGATCAGACCAGGCTCGATCGCGTAATGAATCAACTCTCAAATTAGTGCGTTGTCAGCATTCAACGCTAAGGTAGTGGGATTCGTCGGAATTCCTATGGCACGGGGAATCGTGGTGAATACCACTACATGGAAAGCTAATTTTCGGCTTTCCTGGACCACTACTACCAAGATTTTTTTGCCAAGAAACTGTGGCCGCTTACTGGAATACCTACCATTTTCATCGACTGAGACGAAAAAATGCTCGTTCACCGTACTGTTTGCCTTGCTTTAGCCTGCTTTCTTTTTGTCGTTGTCTTTTCCGGGTGTGGCGGTGGAAACAGCTCTTCCAAACCTGACGTCAACATGCCCGCTGAGGAGTACGACGCGATGATAGATGCGGAGGAATCAAAGCGGTAGCCTCTCGTCGCGGGCTTACGGCAGCAACCCGGCGCCTACGGATCCGGGAGCTTTGAAGAGCGAATCTCCGGCTTGCGGAAAAGGAACGCATCAGAGGTTAACAACGTCGTCAATAACGCTTTCATACTGCCCCCTCCGTCCCGGTAGGATCGATACGCATCTTCCAAGACGGGTTTGTCATGAAGCGTTTCGTTCCTGCCCATCCAAAATCGGAAGGCATGGCGAACAAAGACCTGTTCCGCACGTACGCTGCCCGCGATTCGCTCAATCATTTCCAAAGGATTGGCAACAGGACCGTCCAAATTCGGGTCTCCGGATTCGATGATCTGCCCACGGGTATCGACAGGTTTGTCTAATTCGGTTGTTCGGAACAATCCTGCGTGGTTAAACGCCTCAAAAGGTAGCCCCAGCGGATCCATCTTCTTGTGGCAGGACCAGCAGTACTCTGCTCTGGTAACACGCATTCGCTCGCGCAACGTCGCGTCTGGCTGGTCGGGCAACATCGCATCCACCGTAATCGGCACATCGGGGATGCCACCGCCCAATAACCGTTGGCGAATCCATTTGCCACGATGGATCGCGTGGTTGTCCATGGCATCGGAGTGTGAAACCAACCAAGCCGGATGGGTCAAGATTCCCAGCCTTTG
>SLFV01000097.1 GCA_007124075.1 Roseimaritima sp. | reverse complement strand
TGATCGATAGCTACCCAAGCTTCTATCAAGGTCACGCCGCAGCGAATTGTCGTTCATTGATGAACGTTACCTTCCGGTTGCCCAGCGATGCGTTGCAGGCAGAGTTTTTGCGGTCGGCTGAGGCGGAAGGGTTGTGCAACCTTAAGGGGCATCGCAGTGTTGGTGGGATCCGCGCCAGTATCTACAACGCGATGCCTGTAGAGGGGGTGTCGGCATTAGCCGCGTTGATGCGGCAGTTCGCGGCGGGACGTGCCTAGGCAGCAATCACCGTTGGTCGTCCGGGCCGGCAGGACGGGCCGTTGCTACAGTTGCATGGCGGTTGGATGATTCTCTGACGAATCGACACAGAAATCACGTTGCGTTTTGGCAGAGTAATCCGAATTTTTGTTTTCGAGTTGAAGAAGTATAAAAGAAATGCATCGAATTATTGTTTTGGACGACATCGCTCAAGAAGGCCTGGATCTGCTTGATGCAGCCGCCGACGTTACGTACGACATTCGCAAGAAGTTGCCCGTCGCTGAATTGCGAGCCGCGCTTTGTCAGTATGATGGAGCGATCCTGCGCAGCGGTGCGAAGTTAACGGCCGAGGTTCTTGATGGCAACACTCGCTTGAAAGCCATTGTCCGCGCGGGAGTCGGTACTGACAATATCGACAAAGCCGCAGCGACCAGGCAAGGGATTGTGGTTATGAACACGCCTGCTGGTAACACGGTCAGTACCGCAGAACATGCCTTTGCCCTGATGCTGGCGCTATCTCGTAATGTCGCGCCTGCTTACCAGGGATTGATCGAAGGGCGTTGGGATCGGGGCAAATACATGGGAACTCAACTGGCGGGCAAGACCGTTGGGATTGTGGGGATGGGCCGGATTGGCAGGGAATTTGCCACACGGGCAATGGCCTTTGATATGCATGTGGTTGCCTATGATCCCTTCTTGTCGGAGGAACAAGCCGCGAAGTTGGGAGTTGCTCGTGCGGCCACCATCGACGACTTGCTGGGGACCGTCGATTATCTGACGGTGCATACTCCGCTGACCGATGAAACCCGCGGGATGATTGGGATGGGGCATTTAGAAAAGCTGAAACCTGGAATCCGTGTCATCAATGCGGCTCGTGGCGGGATTTACGAAATCGACGCTCTGATTGCGGGGCTGGAAAGCGGACGGATTGCGGGCGTGGCATTGGATGTCTACGAGAACGAGCCTTGTACCGACAGCCGGTTATTTGGGATGCCGGGTGTTGTATGTACGCCTCATCTGGGGGCTAGCACCGAGGAGGCGCAAACGCAGGTCGCTGTCGAAGGGGTACATCTGCTGTTGAATTACCTGCGGACAGGTGAGATAAAGCATGCGGTGAACGTGGCTGCCCTGGATCCCAAGATGTTGTCGGAACTTCGTGGGTTCATGGATGTTGCCTATCGTTTGGGGCTGCTGTTGTCGCAGTGGCACGGGGGTGGGATTGATTCGGTGCGGTTGACGTTCCGCGGCGAAATTGCCAGTAAGGCAACGCAGTTGCTGACAAGTTCCTTTTGCGTTGGTTTGCTGGAGCGGGTCTTAGATGTCAATGTCAACATTATCAACGCTGAAGTGATGTTGAAGGAGCGCGGAATTGAGCTCAGCGAAGAATCGCATCGCGAGATGAGTGCCTTTGCCTCCTCGATCACCGTCCAGATTGCTGGAGGCGGGCGCGTAGCCACGGCTGGCGCGACACTGCTGGGCAATAATATGCCGCGTCTGATCGTGTTGGATGATTACCGTTTAGAAGCATTTTTGGATGGCTACCTGTTACTGTTCAGCCATCAGGATGTGCCAGGAATCATCGGGCGTGTGGGCACGGTGTTTGGGACGCACGGGGTCAACATTGCTCAGATGGCTGTCGGACGCAGCAGCGGCAAACCTGGTGGAGAAGCCATCGGGGTGCTGAACCTGGACGGGATTCCCAACGAACAATCGCTTGCGGAAATCAATGCGGTTGACGCCATTGGACGGGTTTGTGTGGTGCAGTTGCCCGCTGCAGGCAGCCTGCCTGTTTGGCTGCAGTAGCGATTGTGATCTGCGTTCGGTTTTGTGGACTTGCGAGCTTTTGGCCTCGTCAATGACGGGCGTGGGGAGCTGGTTTTTTAGGGGGGGGCATGGGTAAAAAGAAAGTCAAGGGGTCCGCGCTTCCGCCCCTGCCACCCGATCGTTTCCTTAGCCGCGAGCTCAGTTGGTTGGAGTTCAATCAACGTGTGCTAGATAACGCTATGGATTCGCAGCAGCCACTGCTGGAACGGGTTAAATTTCTGGCGATCGTCAGCGGCAACCTTGATGAATTTTTCATGGTCCGCGTCGGTGGGCTTAAACTGCAAGTCGCCCAGAAT
This sequence comes from Roseimaritima sp., assembly GCA_007124075.1. Lineage (GTDB taxonomy): Bacteria > Planctomycetota > Planctomycetia > Pirellulales > Pirellulaceae > Roseimaritima. Next base: position 1,819 of record SLFV01000097.1, on the reverse strand, counting down.
CCAGACCTGAAAGATGCCAATGGGCTGACGGTTTATGAACTTCTGGGGGCGATTTCGGAACGTTGTGTCCGGATGCAGACGCAGCAATACCGCACATTCAACGAGCAATTGCTGCCGGAGTTGCGGAAGGCTGGAATCCATCACCTTTGTGCCGAACAGTTTACCGTTCGCTTCCAAGAAACCGTCAGTTCTGTTTTTGAGAACATCAGTGCGACGGTATCCCCCCACGCCCTCGATCCCAGTTTGCCGTTGCCGCTGCTGCAGGGTCTGCAGCTTTATTTGTGTGTGCGTCTGAGGGCCGAGGCGGAACAGGGCGATCAACCAACCGCCAGGAGCGCGGCGTCAGAATCGCCCCCGTGGCAGTTTGCGATCGTCCCGCTGGGGCGCGTGATGCCGCGATTTGTTTCCTTGCCCTCGGAGCGCGGTTACCACTACACGACGCTGGAAGAGATCATCGCATCGCAGGTCGATTTGCTGTTCCCGGGCAGGGAAGTGTTGGAGTGTGTCTGCTTTCGAATCACGCGCAACGCGGACGTTCGGCTTCGGGAAGATCAGGCACCTGACCTAATGGTGGGTATGGAGGAGGTTCTGGAGAGCCGAAAGGAGTCAGGTTGTGTGCGTTTGGAAATTTCCAGTGGTGCCAGCGAGTCAACGTTGGCGTTTCTTACGGAAACACTGGAGGTTGGGCAGAGCGACTTGTTTTTGATCGACGGGCCTTTGGACCTGACCTGCCTATTTCAATTGGCTTCGTTAGAGGGGTTTGACCACTTACGTGACCCTAGTTGGCCCGCCCAGGGAAGTCCTGACATTGTTTCTTCGGAAACAATGTTTGAGAACATTGCCAGGCAAGATGTGCTGCTGGTTCATCCCTACGAACGATTTGATCCGGTGGTCCGGTTGGTGGAGGAGGCGGCATTGGACCCGGATGTTTTGGCGATCAAGCAAGTCCTATATCGGACCAGTCGCAACAGCCCTATCGTTGCAGCATTGATACGGGCCGCAGAACGCGGCAAGTACGTTACCGCGATTGTCGAGCTGAAAGCGAGGTTTGATGAACAGCGGAACATGGAATGGGCGCGCGAGATGGAACATGCCGGGGTTCAAGTGATCTACGGGATTAAGGGGCTGAAAACCCACGCAAAGGTTTGTATCATTGTTCGCAACGAACCTCATGGGATTGTTCGCTATGTCCACTTTGGTACCGGCAACTACAACGAAGTGACCGCGCGGCTGTACAGCGACTTTTCCTTGTTGACGTGCGATCCCGAACTGGGCTCCGATGCCACGACCTTCTTTAATGCGATTACCGGTGCCAGTCATCCCCTGCGATATCACAAAATCGCTGCCGCGCCGACGACTTTGCGGTCACGGTTGCTGGAACTGATCGACGGAGAGGTATCCCGTTGTAAGGCCGGACAAAACGCGGAAGTGATTGCTAAGGTCAATGCATTGGTGGATCCTCAGGTCATTGATGCGTTGTACCGAGCCAGTCAGGCGGGTGTCCAGGTTCGCTTGAATGTACGCGGAATTTGCTGTCTGCGTCCCGGTGTGGAGGGCTTAAGTGACCAGATATCCGTGGTTTCGATCGTCGATCGCTACTTGGAGCATGCCCGCATTTTCCATTTTCACCATGGTGGCGAACCGCAGGTGTTCATTAGTAGTGCTGATTGGATGCCTCGCAATTTGGATCGCAGGATCGAACTACTGGTGCCCGTGGAAAATACTCGTTGCCGAAAACGGCTGATCACGACCTTGCAAGCGTATTTCCTGGATGATGTTGCAGCCTGGAAGTTAATGCCCGATGGTCGCTGGATTCGAC
>SLFV01000538.1 GCA_007124075.1 Roseimaritima sp. | reverse complement strand
GCAGCAATCCATGGTGGACGAAACGGTTGCGTTTGTCGAAGACATGCTGCGCAACGATCGCTCGGCCAGACTGGTGATCGATTCCGAGCACACTTTTTTGAATAGCCGGCTGGCCCAATATTATGGCGTTGACGGAGTGTCTGGCGATTCGATGCAGCGGGTTGTTTTGCAACCCTCGCACCACCGCGGTGGCTTGATCACGCATGGTTCGATTCTGAAGATCACGGCGAATGGGACCACAACTTCGCCTGTCATCCGTGGCGTCTGGTTATCTGAGCGACTATTGGGCAGGGAAATTCCGCCACCCCCAGAAAGTGTTCCGGCGATCGAACCAGACATTCGCGGAGCCAGCACGATCCGTGAGATGTTGGACAAGCACCGTTCGAACAGTGCCTGTGCAAGCTGTCATACCAAAATTGATCCTCCTGGATTTGCGTTGGAGCACTACGACCCGGCAGGTCTTTATCGGGAGCATTATCCGCGTTTGGTCGGCGGTGCGGTGAAGCGAGGTGCCGCGGTTGATGCCAGCTACAAGATGCCTAGTGGTGAATCGTTTCAGCACTTGAGCGGTTTTCGACGCCTGGTCTTGGAAAATCCAGAGGCCTTGGCGGGTAACCTGGCTAGGCATCTGGTCACCTACGGGACTGGGGCACCTGTACAATTTGCAGATCGAAGCGAACTTCGTCGAGTGGTTGACGCGACGCGAGATCGCGATTTTGGTTTTCGTTCGTTGGTTCACGCCGTTGTTCACAGCGACTTATTTCTTTCCAAGTAATGAATTAAAACGGAGGACTGACAATGTCCAACTCAACGCTTGCAGGTCGTTACCCGATCGGAACTCCCTTGGGTTTGAACCAATTGAAGCGGCGAACGATATTGCGTGGAGCCGGTGTCGCGATGGCGCTTCCCTGGCTGTCAGCGATGCAGCAGACGGCAAGCGGTGCGAGCGAGCATCGTGGCAAGTCACCGCGCCGATTTGTTTCAATGACGCTAGGGCTGGGATTGCTGCCTGAAAACCTGAATCCGTCCCAGGCGGGGCAGGGTTACGAGGCATCGCGATACCTGCAGCCCATTACCGACTTGCGTGATTCTTTCACCGTATTCTCCGGCATTTCCCATCCCGGGGTGACAGGCGGCCACCGAGCGGAAGCAAGTATCCTGACAGCGAATCCGGTTGGCAGTTCGGGGCGTGCAAAGAACACGATTTCACTGGACCAGTTGATGGCGAAACATCTAGGCAATAAGACGCGTTATGCCTCACTGGTGCTGAGCAGTGCCTCGAGTAGCAGCCCATCGTACACCGAAAATGGTGCCATGATTCCGGCCGAATCGTCGCCTTCTCGATTGTTCAACAAGTTGTTCGTTCAAGATTCCAAGAGCGCGCGTCTGCAACAGCAGCAACGTGTGAACCATGGACGCAGCATCATGGATCTTGTTAGCGAAGATGCGAAGCGACTTAGTCGTTCGCTAGGGCCTGGCGACCGTGAGCGGTTGGAGCAGTACTTTGACAGCGTTCGACAATTGGAGCAGAAATTAGCGGCATCGGAGGCTTGGACTACACGAGCGAAACCGATCGTTGATCGAGAAAAGCCGGTCGATATTGGCAATTCGAATGACTTTATTGGCCGCCAGCGATTGATGTCGGAAATGATCCGTTTGGCCCTGCAAACGGATTCCACACGCTTTGTCAGTTACCACCTGGGCGGCAGCGGGGGTGTCTTACCGATCGCTGGTGTAGAAGAAGGATATCACGCCTTGAGTCACCATGGCAAAGATCCCCGCAAACTGGAACAACTGGCTTTAATTGAAACCGAAATTGTTCGCGCTTGGGGTGATTTCTTGCGTGAATTGTCCGGTGTGGAAGAGGATGGCGGCAGTTTGCTGGACCATACCTCCATCCTGCTAACCAGCAATCTGGGCAACGCGTCCAGTCACGACAATCGGAACATGCCTGTTATGCTGGCCGGTGGTGGTTTCCGTCACGGACAACACCTGGCCTTTGATACGAAGAACAATTATCCACTGCCCAACCTGTTCGTTAGTCTGCTGCAACGTTTGGGCTTACCGATTGATCAGTTTGCGTCCGGGACCAGTACGATGACGGGATTAGAAATGGTTTAGCCTGCCGAATCAGCGTAATTCGTGTGATTTGACCATCCAGTCAAAATGGTTTTCTTGTGGCTGCCACACGCGTTGCATGGTCAAAAGTGTTTGACTGGGAAACGCGTTGTTCCGGTCGGTGAACTGTAGCGACACCAGATAGTCCCCAGAGGAACGGCTAATCCGCGGACGCTCTGTCAACTCCCAGTGGGGCTGTTGCGTCAACTCCGTGAACATTTGAATGAGTTCCTGCTCCTTGTATTCGCTAAGCTCCTGGGCTTTTTCCAGTTTCAGGTAATGGGCTTTAAGGGGCATGCGGGGATTCTGACGCGAACTCGGTGGATTGGTCAGTTCATATGCCAATTCCCATTCGCCCATTTCTGCCAGCTTCAGCCAGTGGAGTGCAAACTTTTCCGCACTCCGCGATACATCTCGTTCGATGATCGCGCCACGAGTCCAACCGAGTGTCAAGAAGAAGATCGCCAATACGATCCCCAGCATTGCCGCGCGACGTCCCACTGGTGCACCGGCAGGCGCGGGACGCATTGCAAAGAGGCCCAGCAGGACCACAACGACCGCCAGTGGCAGAAAACCACGATTAAGGACGATCAAACTGCACAACATGCCTAGCAGTAACGTGACAATGCCACTGGGACGGACGGGAGGTTGATAAACCGTCTCACATTCACCGATTCCCAAAGAAAGAGTGGGGTTGTCGGTTTGCGATTCTCCCATGAATAGAGCCTTCTGCCAGCTTTGACCAGGAAAAATTTGCCTCAAGAACAAGCGCTATTACGCTTCACCTTGCAAAAGGGTTCGCGCGGGCCATGCCGGGCGAGCACGCTCCGCTCTTGAGGATACGTGCCTGACGGTTCACGCCGCTTGCGAAAAACGGGGATCCAGCGACCAAGCGTCAAGCAGGGTATCGGCAGCCTTGGCGGTCGCGCCTGCTTGAGCATAATGCTGACTGAGTTCCTGCAATTGTCGCTTTCGTTGTCGGTATAGCGTTTCATCCGCCAACAACTCGGAAATATGGTGTTCTAAGAAGCGTACGGCTTTGCCCGACGGTCCGCAGGAAGCTAATTCCGGGTAAATCGTTTCGTTGGCAATAAGATTTGGCAACGTCATGCTGGGGACATTGACCATACATCGTCCCGCCGTATACGTGCCAATTCCCACACGATAAATCACGACTGCCGGTGTTTGCCGAGCCATCAACTCTAAGCTGACAGAACCGGATACCATCATCGCGCAATACGACGCCTGAATGATTTCGCTGGTTTTGCCTGCATAAAAATCAATTGGCAGCGATTTGTCGGCGTTATGCAACTGCCCTCGGCACCACAAACAATGACGATCACGATAGTTGGCGACCAGAAATCGAGTGTCCGGGTACTGCATGGCCAAATTGCGAATCGCCGCCAACATCACGGGCCAGTTACGTTTAACTTCATGATGCCGGGAACCGGGCAAAACCGCCACCAACCGCTGACCACTGCCGACTCGGGCGGTGAATTCCGCCATGGCATGACTGTCCAGTCGCTGTTGCGCGACCGCATCAAAGAACGGATGCCCCACGTAGGTCGCATCGACCCCACGTGCTTGATACCATTGGTGTTCAAACGGTAACACCGACAGGACTTTATCGACAGAGCGTCGCATTTTTTTGATTCGCCATGGTGCCCAAGCCCACAGTTGCGGAGGGAGGTAGTAGTAGACCGGCAGTTGGTACCTTTTGGCTCGTTTGGCAATATGCCAGTTGAAGCCAGGAAAGTCCGCCAAGATCACCGCATCAACATTTCCGGCCGCAAATTCCGCATCTGCCTGATCGGCAAGGCGAAAGAACTGACGCAGTTTAGGAACGACCTCCGCCAGTCCCATGACCGCCATTTCCGTCATGTCGTGATCCAGGCTGCAGCCCGCCGACGCCATCTCCGGTCCGCCGAAACCTCGGATCTGGAACGCGGGGTAACGTTTGTATAGACTTCTAATGAGGCGACCACAATGCTGATCGCCGCTCGGTTCCCCGACAGAAAAAAATAGCTTCACCGTATTCCAAGCAAAAACGAACGGAAAAAGGACG
>SLFV01000133.1 GCA_007124075.1 Roseimaritima sp. | reverse complement strand
TGAGACAGAACATGCGAGTGGAATTTCGCATTGTGAAAGTCGACGCAGAAGCTGTCAGCGATTTTGACTTTTAGTGCGATTACCAAGGAACGTCCGAATCCATGAATGGCGTGTTTGCTTTCCCATTCCGCCGCACCCCTCCCTGCGGTTGCCGCGGCAGTGCAGCGAACATGCACAGACAAATGAAAAGGACCGTTACCAATGGGGCATTCGCCAAAATGGAGCCGACGCAATTGCTGATTCGCACTTTACGGAAACCTGTCTCCCAACTGTCTGGAAATAGTTTGGCGGCGTTGAACAAAGGACCAACCTGATGCCTCGCCTGCTACTGCTGATCTGTTGGCTAAGCTGCTGGCTACCCACCAGTGACGGGCTGAGCCAGCAGCATATTGTCGTGGTGCTGGACGATAGCGGTTCGATGAGTGCGCGGATGAGCGGAGCGGCGAATCGGATGACCGCTGCGAAGGACGCTTTGCTGGCGGTCCTGGCTGATCTCCCGCCCGATACGGAACTAGGGATCCTGACCCTGAACACGACTATTAATGGCGATCATTGGGTCGTGCCCTTCGGCAAGATCGACGAATCGGTGTATCGTCCACGGATCGGAGCCATTCGCGCCTTTGGTGGCACGCCGTTAGGGGCGGCAATGAAGAGCGCAGCCGATCGTCTGCTGCAACAGCGACAGCAAAACATTTATGGTACCTACCGGCTGTTGGTCGTAACCGACGGCGAGGCAACCGATCGTCGTCGCCTGGAAAGCTACTTACCCGACATCCGTTCGCGTGGCATTCTATTGGATGTGATCGGGGTCAGCATGGCGACGCGGCACACGTTGGCGCAAACGGCTGATACCTACCGCAGTGCCAATGACCCCAATGCACTGCGGGTAGCGATCGGTGAGATTTTGGCCGAAGCGGGCGGGGCAACAGACGACACTGTCGAAGACGACTTTGCATGGCTAAATGCGATTCCTGACGAAACCGCCGTGGCTTCGTTGGCGGCGATTGCGGCTGTCCAGCGAAACAACACCCCGATCAGCGAGCAACCACCCTATCGTTTTCCTGATGGTCGCGTTTTACCTGGGCAGGATACCGGCGCAACCAGCAGTGGCCTGGATTCGCAGACTGGACTGTCTTTGCTAGGGACATGTTGCTGTTTTTTTATTATCGTGTTCATCGGACTGTTGTTTTTGTTATTCTTTGTTAATCGAAAGCGTTAGGATTTCAGCGAACAATCAGCGGGTCAGAGCCCTGTCCTGCGAACCTCATAAGAAACGTTCCATCGAAATAACTGGCATTTTTGCATCCCCTTCCCGAGCGATTCCCACTGCGTAAGACCGTGGCAGACGCACGAAGAGGGCAGTTATTGAGGAGGCGTTCCGAAGGGGCGATTGGGTCTAGCCGTTCCTAAGCGGGATAGCGTCAAGCGTGGAAAAAACCAAACTGTTAGCCATCGGATTGATTTGGCTGATTTTGTTTTTCATCGGTGCGGTGATTTGGAGGTACGCGGTCGCGCCCGCCCGCGATGAAGCGGCAAGGGAAGCCCGCCGGCGAGAAGAGAAAGCGAAAATCGATGCCACATCGGGAGGCTTGCCCTACGAGCACGAGATCAGCCTAGCCCTTGATTCGTTTACAGGCTACGCGATTTTACGAAGTAAACGCTTTGAGCAGCTTTTGCGGCAACGTGAAATCAAATTGAATTTAGTCGATGACCAAGCCAACTATCCCGCTCGGCTTGCCGGGCTGCGGGATGGAAACTACCAAATGGCGGCTTTCACCATTGACGCCTTGATCAAGGCATCGGCGGAAAGTGGTCAAATGCCCGCAACGATTGTATGCCTGATCGATGAAACGCGTGGTGCGGATGCCATGGTCGCCTACAAGGATGCGATTCGTAATGTGGACGACCTTAACCACGAACAGACACGGTTTGTTCTGACACCGGACAGTCCAAGCGAAACTTTGGCCCGTGTCGTGATCAGTAATTTTTCGCTGGAACGATTAGCAGATGCCCCATTTGTACCTGCGGAGGACCCCGCCGACGTTGTCCGGCAGTATCAACGCAGTCCCAAGAATACCCGTCAGGTATTTGTCCTGTGGCAACCCTATGTCTCTCAACTGCTCAAGAATGATAACCTGCATGTGGTCGTCGATAGTTCCCGGTTTACTGGATATATTGTTGACTGCTTGGTTGCGGACCGCGACTTTTTGGTCAAAAGCCCCGATGTTGTGCAGCAGGTCGTTGAATGCTACTTCACCGCTTTGTATGAATATCGCCTTCCTGAGCAAATGCTACAGCTAATCAAAACAGACGCGGGCGGAACAGCAAAGTTGGATGACCGTGCCGCCACCCAGCTTTTTGACGGGATCGCTTGGAAAAATACACAGGACAACTTTGCCCATTTCGGCATGTCGCCGCACCAACCGGTGCAGCACATTGCTGACATGATTGAAAACATCACGTCGGTACTGCACCGCACCGGGGCCATCGCAGCGGATCCGACCTCTGGCCAGCCGAATCGGTTATATTTTGACGGAGTGCTACGCAACCTGCTGCACGCCGATTTTCATCCCGGCAGTGAACGGGAGCAGGTTAGTCCGCAACCCGAATTAATAAAACTGGATGATCAGCAATGGCAACAGCTTGTCCCCGTGGGAACCCTAGCGGTTCCTAATCTAGTCTTCGCCCGGGGTGCCGATCGCTTGGATGCTCGCAGCCAAGGCATCTTGGATGAATTGATCAATCAGCTTAAAACATGGCCTAGTTATTACGTAACAATTCGCGGCAACGCGGCGCTGCGGGGTGACATGGAGGCCAATCGTCGCCTGGCGCGACAGCGCGCCCTCGCGGTCCAGGAATACTTAACCACTCATGGAATTTCCCCAGACAGGGTTCGGGCGATCGGTGCCGATCCCAGCGGATCAACCAGTGTATCGTTTATCCTAGGGCAGGTTCCTTATTAGCCCCAAACAACACTTACAGAACAACGAAACAGATAACCACTCGTTTGTTGATCAGTTGGAGGAGCATTCGAATTGGAAGACGTGAAGCATAAGGTGCTGTTTGACCTCTTCGCGTCACCAGGCACGTTGGTGCCGATTGTGGCTGGTGTGACCGCGTGGTTGTATTCGTGGGCGGTTGGCGGGTCACAGGTTGCCGGGAGTGTTGGGTTGTTTGGTGTCCTAGGTGGAATCGGATTTTTTGCCACCCGTGCAATTTGGGGCTTGGAAAAAATGACACAGCAAGCCTACGAAGACTTAACTCGCCAACAGATCGAAGCTCAGGAACGATCTCTCAACCATTTATTATTACGATTGATCGATGACGAAGATCCGAGGACGGAGCAAATATTGCAGGATTTACGAAGCCTGCATCAGGCCTTTCAGCTGGACGTTCAGTCGCGAACGATCATTGGGGTTCAACATCGGTTGATCGAGCAAGTTGAACAGATTTTTACCGCCAGTGTGCAACAATTAACACGTTCTTTGGACCTGTATGAGACAAGTCAAAAATTGTCGCCCAAGGTTCGGCAGGAGATATTGCGAGAACGCCAACGGGTAATTGATGAGGTGATTCAGACCCGTGATCATCTGAGCAAGTCGATCGAGCAATTTCAGGCATTTAATTCCAAACGCAACGAATCCGAACTTGGGCTACTACGACGTGAATTGGAAGAGACCCTGAAAGTCGCCAAGCGAACCGAAGAACGCATGGCCCAACTTGGACAACGCGGTCGCAGCTACGACGAATCCGAATTTGAACCCTAACTTAGGAGCAATTTGATGTTTTCAGCCATCGGTAAATACGTTCGAGCCGTGTGGTATTTCATGACCTTTCGCGTCAATAAGGCCAGTGAAGCACTGCGCATGAACCCGGGCGTGATTTCCGCCAACTATGACCGCATCATTCAAGAAAAACGGGCACGGGTCAATCAGTACAAAGACGCGATCGGTGCGATGGTTGCCCAGGAAGAGACCAAAAAACAGCGACTCAAGACTCTGAACGACGAAATCGCGAGGCTGGAAAAACTGAAAGCAGGCGCGGCTTCCAAGGCGCGTCGGATTGCGGAACAACACGGGGGTGACGCCAGTGCTGTGCATAACGACCCCGAGTACATCAAATGCCAAACCGCATTTCGCGACTTTAGCTCCACATTGGCGGAAAAGGAAACTCATGCTGCCGAATTAGAAGAG
>SLFV01000205.1 GCA_007124075.1 Roseimaritima sp. | reverse complement strand
AATCCACTGATCGAAGCTTGGTCATCCCAAGCAAGGTTTAGGTCGACGAGGTCATACAGGTTACCCTGTTCGATGTAAGGTAAAATGCGACCGTGGATGGACCAAGTCGCATTGGTATTGATGGCACCCACAGTGCCGATGAACGCCGATGGTGGGAAGTGTCGATGGCTGGATTCGTAATTATGCACTGCCAGGGCGATCTGTTTTAAATTGTTGGCGCATTGCATTCGCCGAGCCGCCTCGCGGGCTGCCTGGACGGCAGGCAACAGTAATCCGATCAGCACAGCGATGATGGCAATGACGACCAACAATTCCACCAATGTGAAGGCGGTCGTCCGCGACCGCTGCTGAAATTCACACAGTAGGACAGGCGTGTCCTGTGCTGCGGGAATGTTCCCTGGTTTATCATCGGAAGGGTGTGGGAATGGCAGCAAGGCGGGTGAAATCATGAAGTCACTCCTCAAGTGAATTGTGTCGGCTGCAGCAGTCCCAGTTATGCTTTCAATCAGTTTCGACTCCGAATCGTCGTCAGCTCCGATTAACGAACAAGGGCATTTTCCGTGCCAATTGTTTCTGGGGCGACGCTTTGCGTTTGCGTTTATTGGTGCAGGCCGATCCAAGTTAGAGGTTCGTTTTGATGGACAATCTATCGCCGGGGCCGGACAACGGCTGTCCAGGTGGCGTTCAATTTGGCCCTTTTCGAAGTTTACGAAGTCGGATGATGATGCCCCTGATCAGCATTGCCCTGCTGGCGGCGATCCTGGTGGCGATTGCTTCGTACTGGCTGGCCCACCGCGCGGTGATGGTGCAAGTGGAGCAGCGTTTCGCCGCAATCCACCGAGCGATCCAGCAGACGAATTTTCCGCTCACCAAAGGGGTTTTGTCGACGCTTGGTGAACTGACGGCTGCCCATTGGATCACGATGTCGGTCGATGGCAAGGTCATCGATGCCACGCCCGGATCGGAACAGGATGCGAACCTGGAGACGGCTGTACAGCGGTGGGCAGGTCGGGCGATGGCGGAGCGGGCAGTTGCCGGCGACAAAGCCGACGATGCTAATCCCCAGTCCCAACAAATCGATTCATTGTACGAACAATTCTTAGCAGCAGCCGAGCCCGCTTTGCTGCAAACGGTTTTGGATGCTACCCAAGGCAACCGTGCTGCGGCGGCGCAACGCTTGGGACTGCATCGGACTACCTTGCGAGAGCGGTTAAAAAGGTATGGCCTGTAATGGTCTGTCCCTTTCACGTTGCCTAAATGGGACGGTCACCGTCTTCCTGCACGGCACTTAGATACAAGCTTGCCCCTGTTTTGGTTTGAGGCTGACTGCGCAGCTTTTTGAGGGCGGCCCGCATGATATCTCGACGGCTGATTTGGCCGCACAAACGTCCGTCGCTGTCCAGGACCGGCAGGCGACGACACTCCGCATTCAGAAACGTTTGAGTAATCGTCAGCAGATCGGTTTCTTCGTTGATCGTCGGGGGATTCCGATCAATGAACCCGTTCAAGGATGTTGATGGCAACTGCTCGTACGCCAGCGCCAAAAGGAAGCGGATGCAGCAACTTTCGGAGAAAACGCCAACAAACTTTCCGTCGTCATTGACGACCGGCGCCCCTGAAATGCGATGCTTCAGCAGCACATCAATGGCTTCTAACGTATCCATGTTTTCATTCAACGTGACTAAATTAGACACCATCATCTGACGCGCCGTTACGGTATAGTCCATTGCTCGGGCCCTTTCAAAAACTAGGAAGGTAGAATGCAATCGCTGCGAAAGACGTTTACTGACCCACCGATCAATCCCTTCATCCTTACCGTCGATGCGGGCAGAGTCAACGAATTTTGCGATTTTTCGCTGACTCGGCTACACTAAACCGTTGTGCTTGCGGACCGTAACCTAGACTTTCCGGTCGGGAATCCATCCAGTGCAGGGAGAGACTCTTGTTCGTAGCCAATGCCGAATGTTCGACCTGTGGCAGCCGGCTTCGCGTGCGGAACCGTGAGTTGTTGGGCCAGATTGTCACGTGCCCCAAGTGCGGCGGCATGGTTCAGCTTCCGAATGATTCAGGTCAATTCGCGCCCGGCTCCGAACGTGTCGAGGTTGGCGGAGAGGGGGATGCCGATAGTCACGCACTGACCCAGGGATCAATATCCGACGCGGACATTCCGGGCGTCGATGGTTCGCCCCCACCCGCAGCGACGGGGCCCGTTTTTGAACGCGAGGGGGTTCCCGCAGTTCCTCCCGTTCAGCACGAGTCACGAATGGAGGTTGCTAGGTTTGTCGAAAGCGCGGACAGCCAACGGAAACGGCAGCTTGCGTTGATCGTTTCCATTAGCACCGCCAGTTTGCTGGCTGCGGTTTTTTCTTTTGTGTTCTTCGTCCGTTGGTGGCAGGTTTCGGATTCGGCAATCACCACCGCCGCAAACGTAACACCAATAAATGAAATTGGCCTTGAACTTGAAGGGGCAGCGACCGAGTCTACGATCGTCGCGCCACCGGCGGAGGAAACACCGGCACGAAGCGTTGACGATTCACCGCAACCAGACGACGGCACGCCGCTTGCCGCAACGAAAACGGAGACGGTAGCGGGGGGCGAAGCGGAGACGGGTGATGCGCTGGAAGCAGACATGGGTGATGCGGTGAAAACTGAGGTGGGTGATGCAGCGAAAACTGAGATGGTTGATGCGACGGCAGCGACTAACGCAGATGCTACGCCTGGTGATGTCGACGAGTTGGCGATGCAGTTACTGCACAACCCGCTCCGCGAACCAATCCAGGACTCCGAAGGCGATCAGGAAACTGGGTCGATCACCGACCTGCCCGAGGAAATGAAACGCCTCACACAAATCCTAAGCTTTGACCAACCGGTCGAACGTTCGGATCTACCCGTTCCGCCTACGATTGAACGCATCGATATCGACTTTCCCGATGAAGACGGCGAGGGTATCGAAGAACCGGTCGAGTCCATTGATGTGGAGCGTTTGCTAGGAAGAACGATTGCCTTGGATCCGAAGCCCGCTTCGTTGTTGCGCTGGAGTAACCTTCTGGGGCAGATTACGGGGGTTCCCGTTGGAATCGACATCGTGACCTGCGATGCCGCAGGAATATCGATCCAGACCGCCGTGACCCCACCGAGTGGGTGGTTGTCGTGCGGGGAGATCCTCAGGGTTTTGGCCGGGCAGGCAGGATTGACGACTCGAGTGAATGAGTCCATGGTCATTTTAGAAGCTCCCCCAGCAGAGATCGAACAAGGGATTGCACCTGGGTTGCGAATCGGCGACCTGGACGAGGGGTCTGATGATGCCTCCGAACGGCTGCATGCTGCGGTATGGCGACTATCGCAAGCGGAGCAGGTGGAACGGAACGAACAGGGGCGAATGCAAATTGAGGGCAGCCTGGAGTCGCAGTGGTGGGGTGTTTTGACGTTGGAGGCTTTCCGACTGGCTCGTCAGCAAGAGTTGCGGCTGGACCGACAGCGCACCCAACGCTGGCTGGTGACGCCGGACGACGTTGACTGGCCACCGCTGGAAGGTGGAGAAACCATTGACCCGTTTGATCGGCCATTGCCTGTCATGGATCTAATCCAACGTCTTGCTAGACAAAACCAGGCTGAGGTGCTAATCCATTGGCCCGATGCGTTGGTTCGGGGGCTGTCCCCCGTGAAACAAGCGATGCCTTGGCTGCGTGAGGTCACCGCTGAAGCAGCCGTCGACGAGATGCTTGAACCTTTCGCCTTGGAGGCTAGGCAGATGGCCCCCGGTTTATGGTGGGTGGGCGCGGCGTGGACTTATGAACAAGCCGAAGTGATTGTCGTTGCGAAACTGCAGCCAGACCAAAGAGGTTTACTGATGGATCGTTTGGTCGCGACGGTGGGTTTGGAGACCGCCGACGAATTACCAATCGTATTTGATGACGCGAGCGATTCGGTGTTGTTACGCGGGCCGCGGTTTGTGGTGCGTCAATTGCACAAGTTCTTGGCCCCCGCGAACCGCTGAAAAATCACTCGTGCAGTCCGAATTCGGTTGCTTCGGCCAAGGCGTCTGCGACGGAAGGCAACTGAATCTCGCGGGCCAGGGAGAACCCCGTTCGCGAAAGCGAGAAGTCGCGATGCTGGTGATGGAGGATACAGCCGTTTCGGCACAACTGCGCGAAACCATCCAAGAAGCGAACCGTCACTTCCGGCTGTTCCTGGCTGCGAAATGCGATCGTTCGCTGATCATCGATTTCGACATAAACCGCTAGTAACCTAGCAGGAGCCTCGAAAGCAGTGCGCACCCCACGGACTTCAATCACACCACGATTGCGCGCAGCGTACAGGATCGCCAGTGCCTCGATCGATAAGGATTGTGGTTCTTGTGGCGGGGCGATCAAAACCTGCGCACAAATCCCGGCAAACGCGGAAAGCAAGGGGGCCCCCTCTCCTAGTGCTTCCCAACTACCGTGAAGCACTCGGTGGAATTCAGAAGAATCTGGGACGCTCATCAGACGACTTGGTGTTTGCGTTGAAACTTGTTTTAAACCTAACGGTATCGCGCCGCGGCCAACGGGTTGACTATCCCGAAACCAATTGCTCGTCGGTTTGTTGGGGCGGACGCATTTTCTCGACAATCGTGTTTCTCAAGATCAAGTGCGCCGATTCCAGATAGACTCCCAAAAGACCCTCGCAGCGGCTTTGATCGGCAAGCGACAGCAAGACTTGGCCGTTGACGGTCAGTTCGATGAAACTGCCGAAAACCAGCAACTGTAAATCGACCCAATGCTCGTTTTTGTTGTACCAGTACCCGGTTTGCAACGATCGAAATTGCATCATGTGCTCACCAGACCCCTCGGTACCTGTGACCCATGCGCGAAGCTGGGCGATGCCTTTGTGCATATCCAGCGAAAGGTAATATCCATCGTGCGTCTGCGGATCCACACGGAAAACCAACCCGCATTTACCCGTGCCTTTGATCTCCAATCCAGCACGCATGCGGAAGTGTTCCAGGGGTTGGTCAAACACGAAAGCCTGAAATCCCGCGTCACTTCGAAGTTCAATTGCCCGATTGTCGACGTGACAATACGTCTCCTCGGGAAAGGTTTTCAGTGCATGCAGACACCGAGTATCGATCGTACCGTCGGTCCAGCGATCAAACTCCTCGAAACTGGTCGCCTTCAGCAAACCGTCCTCGGCGCGGCGGAGGCGTTTCGGGGCCAGCATCAAGTTGTTTGCGGTCCGATCCGATAGATCCAGAGAGAAAAAATTCCACAACAGCCAGCCTTGGTCATCACGACAGACACGCCCCGCGTAGTTCCCCTGAGGCAGCAGGACGTTGTCATGATACGAACGCCAGGGCTGCCCGATGCGATCGGTGTGCCAATAGCGTATTTTTGCATCTTCGCGAATGCTGCCGATCAAGTAGTACTCATCATTGAGCTTCAACATATTCGGAACTTCTACATCGTCGTACAGTCCCGGGCAATGCAGGGGGGGCAATGCCTGGAACTTGTTCGGTGCAACCTCCTGCAATGCCGCCACGCAGCCTCTGCGAACCACGGGCCCCGACTGAATTCTGGCAGAGATTAACAGCAGGCTTTGGTCCTGATCACGATAAAAAAACGGATCCCGAAAACTGACGACGCCTCGTCCCTGTTGGGTTGTGGATTCGTAATACTTTGAATCTGCCGACAACGGAAAACAACTACCCGAGTCGTGTTCTGACGTCAAACAGTTCGCTCCATTGCTGCGTTGGCTTTCCGCGACCGCCTGTTGAATCCGGGGTGGGTCGTACTGCCTGACGGGCACCTGCCAAAAAACTGGAACCTTTCGCCAATGGTACAAGTTATCACTAACTGCCAAACCGATACGCTGGACGTGCCCCTGGTCTCGACGCGACAGACCGGTGTAAAACATCCGCCACTGACCCTCGCGATGCGGATTCGGGGTTACGTGCATCGTCCACAGCATCAGGTCATCCCAGGAACCGGGATCACCGATGAAAATTGCGTTACTGACGCGTCGCCAATTGATTCCGTTTGTGCTGACCGCGTGGGCAATGAAGTCGTGATTTGGCAACACTAAATGAAATAGGTGATACAATCCGTCATGGTATAGGATGTCAACATCGCCAATGGTTTTCCGGCTTCCGTCGGTCTCTCCGAACATGATTGCATCACCCTCATCTTGGTTCAAACTACTGGAACTGCTCTGCTCGGAAAACCTTATCAGAAAGCCAACCGAATTGTCTCCCCCAGCCTCGCGCAGCGGGAACAGCAGGCACAAGCTCCTGAGGGAGGCAACCTGAATTCGTCAGCAATCGATCTGGCGTCGCATATCACTGCTGGGTGATTGGCATTGTCGGCACAGAAGTGACTTTGACCGTGGTCTGATACCTGCGGCCGTCACGAAAAATGATCATAGGCACCTCGCTGCCGACGGGGGTCAGGCCGACACGTGCTACCAAATGGTCATCGTTATCCACGAGCGTCTCGCCAAACTGCAAAATGATGTCTCCCCGACGAATCTTGGCCACCGCTGCGGGTGAGCCTGGTCTAATTTCTTTTACCAACGCGCCCCCCGCCACACCAATGCCGTCGCGAGCCGCCGTGGCGGGGGAGTAGTTGGGGTCCAACGTCACCCCCAAGTAAGCGCGTTGAAGCTGGCCGTACGTGACCAATTGTCCCGCCACTTGCATTGCCATATTAATTGGGATCGCAAATCCAATTCCCTCGCTGCCACCTCCACTGCTGGCGATGGCGGTGTTCAAAGCAATGACTTCCCCACGCAGATTAAGCAGAGGGCCGCCACTGTTACCCGGATTGATTGCCGCATCGGTCTGAAAGAAATCCTGCAGTTCGATTTTGTCGCTACCGAGTGTTAAATCGCGTCTTCCTTTTGCGCTGAGGATGCCAAAGGTCACCGAATGGTTCAAGCCAAAAGGGCTGCCAATCGCTAACACAAAATCACCAATTTTGGCCCGATCGCTATTTCCGATCCGCGCGGCTTGCAAACGCGGCTCGCGAACCTGAATCACCGCGATGTCGGTATTGGCATCCGAAAGGACTTTCAGGGCCGGTACGACGTGCCCATCGCTGAGTTGTAGTTTGATTTGCGACAGTTCGGAACCTTTGATCACGTGTCGATTGGTCAATACCCACAATTGACCCTCCAGTTGAATCAGGACTCCAGACCCAGCCTCCTCAAACGCCTCGAGCCTCCCTCGCTGCTCGTTCAACTTGTTGGCTTCGATATGAATCACGCTCGGTCGAACAAGTTCGGCGACACGATTCACGACTTTGCCAAGGCGTTCAAGCGCGGATACCTCATCAGCCAATTCCGCGAATAGCCGTTCCCGCTGGTTGTGGTCCAGCGGGGCAAATGGTCGCATTTGCGTTTGCGATCCGGTTGTTGGCCAAGCATCAGGATTCGAAATCGTCGCGTCAGCCCCCGTGTCAGTTGCTGAGGGTTGCTGCGCTGCCAAGTCCCCAGGAGCTACGACCACCGCGATTAGCAACAGCCACGGCAAACACCATCGGTGACAGCACGCGTACGAGGCGTTGCTGGTAGGGCGAACTATCAAACACATCGAACGTAGCATGGCATCAACTTGGTGAACACGATTCGGAACGATCCGAAAATAACGACAGGCTGTTCATGATCGGGGAAAGCTTCATTTTGTCGCAACTCCATTTTAGGGTCAGCCCAAAGGTACTAAACCGCAGCGCCGAAAAGGCGGCGTTGGCAGACTGGCAGAAAGCGGCAGCATTTTTGGAGCCGTTCGGAAATAACTTCGCAGTAATACTATCCCTCACTTGGTCTCTCCCATGCTCCGCTGCGCGGAGCATGGGAGAGAAACAAAATGCCGAAGTTATTTCCGAACGGTTCCTTTGCTGCGACGTCGCTCCTCTTCGAATTTCCACCGCGAAAACAACTTTCCACCGCGACAACAACTCCTATCGCCAAGACGGTAGTGCTTGCGTTAACGGTTGGGCGTTTGCCAGCATTTTCCGCACAGATGTCCTTTCGTCTTCCCCGACTGCGGTCCAGGAAAATGTTGTTACAATTCCTAGAATCCGTCTTGGCGACCAACCTGACGGTGCTCCCCTCTCCTTTGCGACCGTTGGGGCTTCGCGTGGGGAAGGTCGGGCAAACCCCTTCGATCACTGGCACTTTGCTTTGTTCATCGCGCGAAAGGAACTGTCCATGAATTGTTCTTCCATTCGGCTCCTTCGGTTCGCATGGGCCTGTTTTTTATTGTTTCTCGCTACCCCGTCTTCCGCTATGCATCCAGCCGATTCCGCAACGCCTACTATCGCTCCTGACGATCCCCTTTTGCAGGTTTGGCAGGGTGAATTCGGTGGGGTCCCCCCCTGGGACAAGGTTCAGCCGACGCGATTGGAGCCCGCGTTTATCGTCGCGATTGAGAAAGCAACGCGGGACATCCAAGCGATCGCGAACAATACCGAAGCACCAACGTTTGACAACACGATTGCAGCCTTGGAACAAGCTGGACAGGAGTTGCGGCAATTGCAGGCCATTTTCGGCGTCTACCGATCCAATTTAAATTTGGGACCAATTCCTCAGATCGAACAAACCGTCGGTCCGATGCTGGCAGCCTACGAGGACAGCATTACGCAGAATGCAGCTTTGTTTGCACGGATTGAAGCGGTCTATCAAGGTGAGCAGTCAGATTGGTCACCCGATCGCGTTCGTTTGGTGGAAAACCGCTACA
This sequence comes from Roseimaritima sp., assembly GCA_007124075.1. Classification (GTDB taxonomy): domain Bacteria; phylum Planctomycetota; class Planctomycetia; order Pirellulales; family Pirellulaceae; genus Roseimaritima. Next base: position 5,985 of record SLFV01000205.1, on the reverse strand, counting down.
AACAGTTTGTTCGACGCGGTGCGAACCTGGCTGACGACGAAAAGTCGCGACTGTCAGCCATCAACAAACGTCTTGCGGTGCTGTTTGCTCAGTTCAGTCAAAACGTGTTGGCGGACGAGGCCGGGTATATTACTTGGATCGAGGATTCCGAAAAATTGCTTGGGTTGCCAGACAGCTTAGTCGCAGCGATGGCGAATTCGGCCGAACAGCAAGGCCAGCCTGGGAAGTGGGCCGTGCGAAACACTCGATCCTCGATGGATCCTTTTTTGACCTATGCGGCCGATCGATCGTTGAGGGAACAGGTGTGGCGGAATTATTACAGCCGCGCCGACCATGACGATCAACATGACAACAAGGCGATTATTCGCGAAATTTTGCAACTACGACAGGAACGTGCGAAACTGCTTGGCTACGCAACGCACGCCCACTGGCGGTTGGAAACCGAAATGGCGAAGACCCCGGAAAACGTGATGGATTTGTTGCTGCAGATTTGGCCCAAGGCGGTCGCCCGCGTTGCAGAAGAAGTGGCGGACATGCAGGCCGTCGCTGACAAGCAGCTTGGTGTTGGGGCGATCACGATTGAACCCTGGGATTACCGTTACTATGCCGAAAAGGTACGCAAGGCAAAGTACGATCTGGACATGAACGAAGTCAAACCTTACCTGCAATTGGAAAAATTGCGAGAGGGGATGATGTGGGTAGCGGAGCAGTTGTATGGGATGCAGTTTCGCGAACTCAGTGGTGTCCCTGTGTTTCATCCCGACGTTCGTGTTTGGGAAGTCACCGGAGCCGATGATGCGCTGGTAGGGCTGTTTTATCTGGATCCCTTTGCGCGGGAAGGCAAGCGAAGCGGTGCTTGGATGACGGCGTATCGAGTTCAGGATAGGCTGCAGTCCACTCGTACGGCACCGCTGATCTCCAATAATTCTAATTTTGTGAAAGCTGCCAAGGATCAACCTGTGTTGATTTCTTGGGACGATGCCACCACGCTGTTTCATGAATTCGGCCATGCTTTGCACGGGTTATGCTCCGATGTGGAACATCCTTCGCAGGCTGGTACCGCAGTGGCTCGTGATTTTGTCGAGTTCCCTTCGCAGTTGAAGGAGCATTGGTTGTCAACGCCCGAGGTGCTGACTCGGTTTGCCGTCCATCACGAAACCGGTGAGCCGATGCCCGCGGAGTTGCTGCAAAAAATAGAAAAGGCGGCGACGTTTAATCAGGGATTTGCGACGGTGGAATATTTGGCCAGTGCGTTGATCGATATGAAGCTGCATTTATCCGCAGTGGAAACGATCGATCCCGACGCGTTCGAACGCGACACTTTGTCGGAACTGGGAATGCCCCCACAAATTGTGATGCGACATCGGACGCCTCACTTTGCTCATATCTTTTCCAGCGACAGCTACTCCGCCGGTTACTACAGCTACCTCTGGGCGGACGTCTTGACTGCAGACGCCGCCGAAGCCTTTGACCAGGCAGGCAGTTACTTTGACGAAGAAACGGTGCAGCGGTTGTACCAGCATGTGATGTCCGTTGGCGATACGATTGACCCGGCGGATAGTTTTCGCTTGTTTCGTGGTCGCGATGTCGATACCAGTGCGTTGCTGCGAAAACGTGGCTTCCCGGTCCAGTAGCACGGCCAGCCTGGTTGGCCCCGCCTGGGTATCAAGCGCCCCCGTTTCACCAGCCCCCGATCGATTTGCCTGCCATGGAATTTAAGTACCAGCAACGGCTAGACCTAGCAATCGCGGCCGCACAAGCGGCCGGCCAGGAACTGCTGCACCGCCGCGAATCGGCGCTTGTCAGCGAGAAAAGCCCTCGCGATTTAGTAACCGACGCCGATTTAGCGGCTCAGGAAATGATTCAGCGAATGCTGGAAAATGCTTTTACCAGCGATGCTTTCATGGGGGAGGAGGCTGGTGCGACCATTCCACCCCAATCCGTCGTTGCCGGCCTGCCCGATGCACCGCCATGCTGGATCGTTGACCCGCTTGACGGGACCGTTAATTACGTGCATCGCTTACAAAGTTTTGCGGTGTCGATCGGATTATATGCGGCAGGGGAGCTGCAGGTGGGTGTGGTTTACGATCCCGTTTGTAACGAAATGTTTCACGCTTTTCGTGGGGGAGGGGCATTCGTCAATGGTCAAAGACTCCGTAGCAGTCAATGCAGTCAACTTGATCAAGCGCTGGTCGCGTGCAGCTTCGCCCCGCGTGTCGCTGCGAATTCTCTGGAAATCGAACGTTTCTTGAGAATGCTGCCGCGATGCCGCGCTATCCGTCGGTTGGGATCGTGTGCATTGAATTTGTGTTACGTCGCGGCGGGGCGCTTGGATGCGTACTGGGCGGCGAGTGTCAAGACATGGGATGCAGCCGCCGGGGCATTGATCGCGGAGGAAGCAGGGGCAACTGTATCGTCGATCGACGGAAGCGAAATCGATCTTTGGCAACCACGGTTCATCGCTTCGGCCAACAGGACACTAAACGATCAAATCGTTGCTTGCCTGAACGCTTAGCCCTCCTGCGGGCGTTTATGCCTGTTTGCTCCCAGCCCGCACAGCGGCGATAGCAGCGGGAAGTTCCTGGCAGCGGGACAGGAAATCCGTCAGCCATTCATCGTGCGTCGCGAAGTAGAAAAAAACATTGGGAATCGCAATTGACTGAGCGGCTCTGGGTTCACTGCGGTCCTGGTTCGTTGTCGCTGGGAACGGGGCGTACCGCATTCGCTTTTCGGAAGCTTTACAGGGAGCCTGTAGCGTGGCATACTTCTGCGACCGTCTCAGGTTCGATTCTCAAGCGATATTCAAGCACGGACGATGAAGCTTTCTATCAGTCAATTGACAACACTCCGTTGGTCGATTGAAGAGGACGTCGTGGCTTACCGGAAGCACGGATTTTCCGCAATCGGATTATGGCGTCCGAAGCTTGATGAATTGTCGATTGAGGAAACTTCCGTGCTTCTGTCCTCGCACGGCATGAAGGTTTCCAGTTTATCGTGGGCGGGCGGGTTTACTGGCAGTGACGGCAGGGCACATGACGAGGCGGTCGAAGACGCTATCGAAGCGGTTCGGATGGCTTCGGCGTTGAACGCGGAAACGCTGATCGTTCTTGCTGGGGGGCACAACAATCATATTCGCGGTCATGCGATCCGGCTGCTAAAGTATGCGCTCGAAGCAATCCACGAAGCGGCCAGTGAAACCGCTGTCGCGGTCGCGATTGAACCGATTCACCCCGGTTGCGGTGATGAATGGTCGTTCCTCGGCGATTTGAAACTGACGATGGAAGTCCTTGATTCCGTGCCACGGGCCGACATTGGTTTGGTTTTGGATGCGTATCACCTTGCCATCAACGCCAATGACGCCGCCGATCTGAGATGGCTGGAATCGATCAGCTCCGACATTCGCCTGGTCCAGCTTGGTGATGCTCGCCATACTCCGCTGGGCGAACAGAATCGCTGCCTGCTTGGTGACGGTCGCCTGCCTCTGGAAGAATTGATCGCGCTATTGGAACAAAGCGGCTACGACGGCTATTACGAAGTGGAACTGTTGGGGGAGGACGTGGAACCGATGCCTTATGACGAGGTGCTGCTGCACACACGGCACTACTTCGAACGTCTTCTTGCCTTAGGTAATCAGCAATAGCGTTGCCGATTGCCGATATTTCGCTCTGCAAGCCAACAGGTTGACATTTCCTGCTTCAAAGCCTAGATTTCGACCAAATTCGGTTATCCATCCCGAAGTGAGAATGTCCCTGATTGCCTTCGGTTCAAGGCAATTCTGACTCGGCGAATCATCATCCGTTTGCAACCGTCGTAGTTGCTCTGTCTCTCTCGTTATTCGAGCTGCTTTTGCATGTCTATCGATTTTGATGCCATTGCTCGTGCGGAACATTGTGACGCAACTCAGTTACGCAATGCCATGCCCTTGCTAGAACAAGGCTATCTGCCCCCGTTCCTTGCTCGTTACCGTCGTGATGAACTTGGGGGTTTATCAGAAGCAACCTTGTGGGCGCTGCGAGATGCGGTCCGACAGCAAGCTAGGCTGAACGCGCGTCGCCAAGACCTACAGCAACGTTGGGAACGAACTGCGATTGGTGATTCGGCGATCAAACACGCGATTCAGAACGCCGAAAGCCTGTGTGTTTTGGAGCGGTTGAATCGTCACTTGCGAGGCGAACCAACGGAAAAGCCGTCCCCGGCAATGGTCTTGGCGGCGCGCGTGCTGTCCCCAGAACCGGACGATCCTGCGGATCCCGAAGCGTTGGCGGCCAGGTTGGTACCTGAGGAGGCTCAAGCCGCAATCCAGGGATTGGATAAAGCCCTGACGGAGCGATTAACAAACGACCCCCGGATCATTTATCGCGGGGTGCGGTGGCTGGAAAATAACGCCAAGATTCGCATTGAGAAAATAACAGATCCGACCGCCCGTGAAAGTACACCACCGGATGAACAGCAAGCGGATGCAAAACCACCAGCCGACAAGCCATCGGAACCTGAACCGCAGCCAACTGAATTGTCGTTAGCATCCTCGTCCCAGTCGGAGTCAACGGACGGGACGTCCCAATCGCCTGCGCCAGAGACAGCGACCGTCGAGTCGTCCATGCCGGAGACAGCGGCCGTAGAAACGCCCTTGACGGAAACGACCGTGGCAGCCAAGGACGCCACGACTGGCACGGAAACGGATGGTCAGGCGGCAGCAGGACAGACGGCAGAGCAGGGTGGTGATCGGAGCATTCAACCGCCCGCAGCGGAGTTGAACCCTGATGACCCGTTGGCTCAGTATCCTGCGGTTTCTGCAAAGGAAAAAAAACAGAAGGGTACTTCGGCGTCGCAAACTATCGCGTTGACGGGTGGGAAGAAAAAGAAGGTTTCCGCACGGCAAAAGCGTCGCCAATGGTTGGCCGGGGTGCTGCAACCGTTAGCCGGGAAATCGTTTACGTCCGGGAAATTAACTTCGTTTCAAAAACTGATGCTCGGGCGCGCCCTACGCGGGCAACTGACCCAATGTTCGTTCGAATACCGGGCGGACGTTTTGACGTCGTACTTGCAAAACTTTGCCGCGAAGCTGAATTCGCAGTTGGGTCCAAGGTTGCAGGCCATCGTTGCGGCTAACGAGCAGGTGATTCGCCAGACGTGCGAATCGGCATGGTGGGACGAGGTATTGGATCAAGCCGCCACCCGGTTGGTTTCGATTTTAGCTTCGCATTTACGCAAACAGGTGTTGCGTCAATCGGTCGACGCTCGGGTGGTGATGTCCATTGACGCCATTGGGCCACAGACCGTAGCGCTGGCGATCGTTGCGGCCGATGGAACGCTGCTTGCGTCCGAGGATCTGCCCTGCCAGCTTTCGCCTGCGGCACGGCAGCAAACCGTTACGCGGTTGGGTGAACTGGTTCATCGTTATCATGTCGATTTGATCGTGGTCAGTAACGGTCCGGTGCGCCGCTCCATGCTGATTTTGCTAAATGAATTGCTTGAACAATCGCAACCGGGCAGCGTACGCTGGTCGTTGGCCGAACGCAGTGGGGCCGATTTGTATGCGGGAAGTCCGATCGGTAACCGCGAAATGCCTGAAACACCACGCCGGTTTCGGGCCGCAACCTGGCTGGCCTTTCAAGTGCTCGCCCCCGCTCAAGCGCTGACCAAGGTCGATCCGGCCCGCCTTCGATTGGGTTCGTACCAACGCGAGTTATCCGATGATGCCCTGGCCGATGCCCTGAGCAGTATCCTGGTCAGTAGTGCCAGCAGCGACGGCGTGGATGTCAACAAGGTGGATGTTTCGTGGCTGGCAAGATTGCCAGGTATGAACGCGGCGTTGGCCGAGCAAATTGTTGAACTTCGAGAGGGCGGCAAATTGCAATCGCGAGATGATTTAGAGGCGTTGCCGTGGCCGCTGGCCGTTGATCGAAATCAAGCATTGCCGTTCCTGCGAGTCTTCGGCAGTTCCAACACCCTGGATGGCACGCTGATTCATCCCCATGACTATTT
>SLFV01000244.1 GCA_007124075.1 Roseimaritima sp. | reverse complement strand
ATGAACCCCCGGTATTGAGCGCTAATATGGCCCATCAATCACCCAGGCAGCACACCACCCTCTATGCCCCGGATCCCTTTCGTTCCTCGGATCATGACCCGGTCATCATTGGCCTGTTGTGGATCAAACGCAAAGACTCCCTTGCGTTCGAACAGGTAAGCGACACATCCCGTGCTGCCTAAATTTCCACCAAATTTGCCAAACAGGGATCGCATTTCGGGAGCGGTACGATTTCGGTTATCGGTCACAATTTCGCACAAAATTGCGACCCCACCCGGCCCGTATCCTTCGTACAAAAGTTCCTCAACCGGTCCGCCCCCCAGTTCTCCGGTCCCCCGCTTGATCGCCCGCATGATATTGTCTTTGGGCATGCTAACCGCTTTCGCATCCTCGACCGCTTTGCGCAACCGAATGTTTGCGTCGGGATCACCTCCACCCATTTGCGCGGCAACGATGATCGCTTTGCTTAACTTGCTCCAAACTTTTGCCCGCTGCGTGTCGACGCGACTTTTGCGGTGTTGGATGTTTGCCCACTTGGAATGACCAGCCATGAAAATAATGCTCGTTGTGTTAAGTCCGAGACGGAACCGATGACGGAACAGACAATCAAATCCTGGCAAACCACTAGGCTGTGCGTTTATGGATTGCCGATTCCTCAGCCAAGTTTTTTAACAATTCCGCGAAAAAATTCCAGGTGGCAACGCCGGTAAGCCAATCCCGCGTCGCTTCCCAGCGGTTATCATCCCCGTTTTGTGCGGCAGGCCGTCAGGGGCGGACATTGAAACGAGGCTGGCGACTGCGAATTAGTTCGCTCTCGTACGCCCTGCGAACCGTCACTTTTGACGCGGGGCTGTCACGGGGAAAGACATGCAGCTCGACCGTCAGTTGCTGTTCCGCCCGCTCGGCAAGGTAGTCAGCAAACGCGACGCGATCGCTGCCCGATAGATGGCTTTTCAATCGTGTTTGCAGGTTGATCGACTCGCCGATGTAAAGATAGCCGCTGGCATCGCGAAACAGGTAGACCCCCGGTTGTTTTGGAAGATCCGCCATCCGGTCTCGCAAGCCGGGTAAATCGTAGACCTGGACCGTACGCTGCCAATCCGCCACTCGGAGCACCAATTCTGGCTGCAGGCGGCGACGTTTTCGTAATGCAGTCATTGCTTTGCGCACGTCGTACGCTGCCACATCCGCTTGAATTCTCTCGGCAGCCTTTTGCAGTTGGCACCGCATCGGCGGATCGGCCAGCAATTCGTCGGTCGAGACCTGAAACTGGTCCATCACCTGGCGCGCCGCGATTTCGGCGATCGGGTAGACGTGTTCGGCAACGGGGCTTCCCCGTTGGGTTGTCGCAACCGATAATCGCCCCGTTTTACGCAGTCGTAACAAGGTTAAACACGCCTGCTTGGCATCCAAGTGGTCCACCTGCGCGGCGGTCGCGTCCAAAAATGCCTGCAAACGCTGGTCGTCGAATAGCAACTCGTCACAGCTAAACCCGCCACTGGCTTCCGCAAAGGCGCGGTGGACGACCGCTTCCCAATCCGGGCGTTGGGTGCAGTCGTGTGACCGGGCCTGGCGACCGGGCGGTAGGATCGTCAATCCAGCAAGCAACGCGATGCAGCATCCAAACGTCCTCCGCGGTTTGACCTGTCGGGCGTCACGACCGGGCCGGCAACACGACCAAAGCTTGCGATCGTGGGATGTTATTTCGATCATTTATCACGCGCTTTCAAAAATCATGCAAGAACGTTTACGGATTGTACTATGTTACCCGGTAGAACCCCAGCACCTGCGGCTGATCCAGGCCGCCGCACCGGATGCGGAGGTAGTCAACGCTGGCCAAGAACGGGTTAACGAGGAATTACCCGATGCAGACATCTTTATTGGGCATGCGAAAGTTCCTGTCGATTGGCAGCGCGTCGTGCGGGGGGGGCGGTTGCGTTGGATTCAATCATCCGCCGCAGGGCTGGACCATTGCTTGGTCCCCGAGGTTATCAACAGTGAGATTCTGGTCAGCAGTGCCGCTGGGCTATTCGCACCCCAGGTCGCCGAACAAACCCTGGCCCTTCTGCTGGGCCTGCTGCGTAGTTTCCCCGCTTTTTGGCGTGCTGGCCAGCGGCGCGAATTCGTGCGGTTGCCGACCGACGACCTTCGTGGCAAAACCGTTGGTATCGTCGGGATGGGGGGCAACGGACGCCGCATCGCGGATTGTCTGAAACCGTTTGGGGTTCGGATCTTGGCGACCGACTATTATCCGATGGTTTGCCCAGCAAGTGTCGATCAACTGTGGCCCGCTGACCGCTTGCCCCAATTACTGGGCCAGTCCGAAATCGTCATCCTGGCTTTGCCATTGAATACCCAGACGCAGGGGTTGTTTAACGCGGAGATGTTTGACCGGATGCTAGCTGGCAGCTACTTGATCAACGTTGCTCGCGGCGCTATCGTTGTGGAAACCGCGTTAATTCGGGCACTTCAGTCAGGTCGGCTTCGCGGTGCGGGGCTGGACGTAACGGAAATCGAACCTCTTTCGCCCTCCAGCCCTCTCTGGAATCAGGCCAACGTGATTGTAACTCCCCATGTTGGTGCACAATCTTTTCGCCGGGTTGCTGACACAACCGACTTGGTATGCGAAAATCTAGATCGGTACCTGGCAGGTAAAAAACCGTGGAACGTCGTCGATAAACGACTTGGGTTTGCACCTCCCACGGGTACATGGCGTCCGGCTGACTAATGAATCGTGGCAACATCAACCCGCAATCCTCGGTTACGGGCTGGCCAGCGAAGCGAGATCCGCCGCACTTTTCTTTTCTCTAGGATGGAACCACTGGATTGTTAACCACACGACAAGAACCTCAGCCAACCATTACGTTGCGTGGGATCCAACATCCCAACACCGACAATTACTTGGTATCGCGATACGAGTCGATTCTGCGCAATCGTAAGCTGTCTCGCACAGGGCACCATCACTTGCGAAAATTGCTGGGTAGCGGCGGTCAGGGTGAGGTTTTTTTGACGGAGCAATTGGGGACCGATGGCTTTACCTTGCCGCTGGCGATGAAGTTTTTCTCGCCCGAGCGGTTTGAGAATGCGAGGCAATACGAAGACAGCATGCGACGGATTGCGGGTATCGCCGCCCGTGTGGCACAGATCCAGCACGACAATATGTTGGACGTGCAAAACTTCATCGAACGCGATCGGATTCGCGTCATGGTCATGGAATGGGTGGATGGATACGACCTTTGCCGCTTGCTGAATCCCGAATGCTTGCATGCATTAAAATCGGTTGTCAGTCAGCGACGGATTCGCTACATCCACGATGTCATCATTACTCAGGGAAAAGATTTTTTGCGGTTCAAAGCGGGCATTGCGGTAGCGATCGTGCGAGAATGTTTGGCCGCCCTGGGTGCGTTACACCGCGAGGGCATCTTGCATGGGGACGTGAAACCTTCCAACATCATGCTGAAACGTACCGGACATGTGAAATTGATCGACATTGGCTCGGCGATCGATTTTTGTAATCCCCCTTTGGAGCGTGACTGCACGCCGACCTACGCCGCACCCGAATTGATCGAACATCGGGCCTCGACACCCCGCAGTGACCTGGCCAGCGTTGGGTACGTTCTGGTGGAACTGCTGAGCGGGCAAAATCCGTTTGCGGGGCAAAACGATCTGGGGCGACTACTGCAGTTGAAGCGGGAATTGCCGCAACGACTGGACCAATTCCTGCCCGCGGATGTGACGCGAAACGAGCTGCTGATGAGTTTTCTGCGGGGGCTGATTGCGCCCGATCCCAACCGACGTTTTGCCGATGCGGAATCCGCAGAACAGCAGGGGGCGGTCGCGTTTCAGCGGCAGTTAATTCATGGCAATATGGCCACGGAATACGACAATGACTTGCGTGTGTGGCTGGAAGACCTGAAAAAACTGGAGCTGCGGTAGACGCCGGCAGCGGACCTCGAAACTGCCTTCCACGTTCGACCGCCCCACGGGAATCATGCGGTTATACTACACCGACCACTTTGATTTGCCGTTGCCACCGACACATCGATTCCCCATGTCGAAGTATCGGCTGCTGCGGCAGGCCGTTGCCACCAGCAGGGAACATGCCGATGATCCTTTGTTGGTTCCCACGGCGGCAACCGATCAACAATTGTCATTGGCTCACTGCCCCCGATACATCGCTGCGGTCAAGCGTGGTACGCT
>SLFV01000456.1 GCA_007124075.1 Roseimaritima sp. | reverse complement strand
GTTCGCCGCGGGCGACCTGCTGTCCGCGTTTGACCAGGCCGGCGATGCCGACGGCATGGTCGACCGCGGCATCGGTACGGGTGCGGCCGGCGCCAAGCAGCAGGACCGCGCGCCCCACCTTTTCGGCGTCGACGTCTAACTGTTGTTGGGCCTTGGCGATTTGTTCGTCCAGCGATTCGATCTGCTCCTGCACCGCGGCAATCCACGTCGCCTGCTCGCCGGCCGCTTCGATCCTGCCCTGCAGATCGCTCATTCGCGGGTTGATCGGCAGCGATTGTGCCTTTTCGCGTAGTTCGCGTCGTTTCTGCTTGGTTTCCTCCAAGCGTTCGCGACGTTCCGCCAACTGCGCTTCCAAGCGAGCGAGTACTGCGGGGGCGTCGTCAGCGACCTGTTGGTCGGTTTGCAATTCAACCAGCCGTCGTTTCAGATCGCTCTTCTGAGTCCACAAATCGTGGACCGAGATCGCCACTTCGATCGTTTTGGCGTCATTTTCCCAACGTCCAACACGTTCCAGCAACTGGCCAACTTCCTGCTGCTGTAGATGGCGTTGGCTGGCCAATTCGCTCCAACGTCGCCCCTGCCGTGTCAGCGAATCGACTTCGTCGCGGAGCGTATCACGTTTGCGCAAATAGCGTTGCAGGCGTCCGATTTCCGCATCATCGGCCAGAGCTTGCTTGCCGACCGTCTTGCCGATTAACTGCTGACGGCCTGATTTGAGCGAACGAATGCAGTCGACCAGCGAAACCCGATCCAACCCCGAAGACAACTTGTACAATTCGTCGGCAGCCGCCGTGTCGTCCAGCGTGCTAAGTTCCTGCAACTCCCGCAAGCCGATTGCAAAGACGTTTTTGAAAATCGACTCATCGATCTGTCCCAATAAGCTTCCCAGCCGGTGTTGGCCTTGGCTTAATCCATCGGCACCGGTGACCGACAACTGGCCAACGCTATCGGGGTCTGTCAACTGTGCCCGCCGCCGAATTTCATAACCTCCGCCCGGCCCCGTGACCCGCAACGCACCCCCGGGAGTCCCACCATGGATCGGGGGCAGATAACGCGCGCGACGTTCGGGCGTAAAACCATACAGCATCGCGCGAACGAATTGCATCAGCGTGGTCTTGCCCGCCTCGTTGGGCCCATAAAACAGCGTCATCCCCTCGGGGACCGCATCGACCGACAATCCAGACCAGACGCCGAATCCATCAACTTGAATGTCACGAATTTTCACCGGGGGATCCTCCCTTTCCGGTGGGAAGTTACAAAACCATCGCCGCAGCTTGCGGCGATCCGAAAATTGAACAGGTTAGCGATCATGGTTTGACCTTACCGCCCCGGAGCAAATCGACCCCCAACAACGCCGCTTGGTCCAGCATCGCCGCGCGGGCGGAGCTGGCCGGTTCGGCCAACAAGGTCGCGACACTGGCGGGCAGATGGGGGTGTTCTTCCGTAAACGGTTTCAGGTTCACGTCCCCGGAACCGTCCTTGCGATTGCGTTCCACCGCACGCAGGAAGTCACCCAGGATGGTGTCCTCCTCCCGCCAGGAGGTAGGGTAGTTCTGAGGTGGCCGGATGGTCAATTGCACGGTCCAGGCTTCCGGTTTGCCGTGACCAAAGTCCTGGCGCAGCCACTTCAACAGTTGCCCGGGGTCGCCCACCGATTGAAGGCACTCACTGCTAAGCGACAGGTCCCAGGCAAGCAGCAGCGGATGGTCCCCATGTTCGTGCTGCAGCCGTTGGATCCGAGCCGTCAGCGTACTGCGGATATCATGGTTGCCAGCCATTTCGCTCGCGTCGAGCTTGATGCTGCAGTAACGAAATCGATCGGCGTCCACGTGATGCACGCGACCGTTGCCATCGGGGTCGACGTCGACCAGCGTATATCCATGCGCCCCCGGTTCGGTTAGATTCCGCCCTTGCGGGCTGCCGCAATAGACCGCGCCCACGTTCGCGACATTGTCCAATTGTTTTCGCTGTTTCGATCCTCCCAGCGCCCAGTAGTCAAAACGCCCCTCCGCCAACGTTTCTGCGGTGCTGGAACCGGATCCCACAGCAACAGTGAAATGATCGGTCGGATCTTGACGATAGGAAGGCACATGGATCGCCGAACGCCCTTCGCTGCTGCGTCCCACCACCAGGCACAAGGTCTGCCCGTTGCGAATAACCGGGAGCGATTCGGTTCGCCCCTTGGGAAACAGAGTCACGTTTTCCGGAAGACGAATGGCTTCGGGCCATTTCGCCGGATCATCAGTCTCCCCGGCAGCCCAGAAAACAGGGATCTGTTGCTCGGCTAACTTTGAAAAATGATCTACCAGCAGTGCGATTCCACGTGGACCTGCAGCAGAGGGATTCAATAAGTTGCCAGACAGGACAACAAAATCAACTCCTTCCACGATAGCGGCTTCAAATACCGACTCGGCGGCTCGCCACGGAGCCGCAGCAAGCGAATCCGCGAGGTGCTGGGGCAGTTCGTCCAGATCCCCCAGCGGACGCTCCAGATGAAAATCTCCCGCATGCAAAAACCGAAATGACTCGCCATTCATTTTTCCCCCTCCATGGATTGTGCAACACGATGCCGACCGATGACGGGGCGGTTGCCAGGCCTTGCGGCGACGCCAGTTTCCGCAGGTGCCGGCCCGTTTCGTCCGTACGTCGCGGTCAGTTTAGCGGAAATGTTAGGAAAAAGCCAAGAGATGTTTCTGACGCTTGCAGGAGATGCTAGCAGGTTGTGTTGCCGCAGTGCGAAATCCTGCGACAGCAGATCGTTGACATACGCGGGCAGGTGGAAGCAGCGGCGGATCTGCGGTTCAAGAACACGATAATCGACAATTCCTGCAGCGGCTCGCCCGTCTTGTCCACTGGTTCCCGCTTGCCGTGCGGGTTGGCCAGGATGCGTTGGTTTTTCTCTGATTCACCATCCAGATAGAGGCGACCCAGAGCGTTGGGTGGGGGCGTCACCGGTTGATCTCGATCCGCCTCGGTGTGAACCGAAGTAGCGACAGCATTGTCTTGCGCGAACCGATTTCAAGGGTTCTCGCGTGGCAGGTAGATGTCAACCTGTTCGTCGGCGAAGATTCGGTATTTGACCCCGTGCCGCCACAATTGGAAGTAGGACGCGAAGGGGTCTCGCAGATCGGGATCGCTGGCTTTCCAGTTGTCGTGTCCCGCGATCCACGGCCACAACAAATAATCACGGAGGAACGGATCACACGCCATGAAATACACCGCAGGTTGCAAGAGGTGTACCGCCGGATGATGGGCGGCCCACCGCCGTGTTGTCTGGTCGATCAGTTCTTCGATCGCCAACAACAATCCCGCCCGTTCGCTGACGGCTTTGGGATGCTTGGGCGGTTTCCCCTCCAAAACGCGGATTCCAGGAAGCGGATCCAGCAAATCCGCCAGAGGCGTCCATTGGATCGCGGCAGCCACCTTCCCCAACGCCACGAAAAACTGAACCGCAGCGGATTCCGCCTGCTGGACGCTTAGCGCGGGCGCGGCCCGGGGAATAAAGTAGGCATCGCGACCTCCCGCAGGACGCGTGCCGTAACCGCTGGCCTGGTAGACCATCGCAAACCGTTCCGCGACCTGGTCGCCATCAGGGATTTGCTGGAACCATTCCGGTAATCCAGTACCGTCAGGACGAAATTGCTGAAAAATTCCGATTAAGGACTCCGGTCCCGAGTCGCCGTTGGCAGGGTGCCCAGCCAAACTCCGCAGTTGGTCGGTCCACTGTGTCAGTTGCATTGCCTTGAATTCACCTAGTTGCTGTTGACCGTGCAAGAAGCAGGAAGACGATGATGAAGTGTGGATTGCCGTCAAGCCTAATGGTTTGTTATCGATAGCTATTGGCGAAGAGGAATTCGCCAGAATTCCGCTTACTTCGCGAATTCAGGCGATTTCCACTACGGACCAACCCTCATGTTTAGCTGTCCCTGACGACTAGCGGGATGGAGCTTTCACCTTATCGCATTCGGTTGAGGTCCACGTCAGCGTGGCGGTACGTGCGGTTGACATAATCACCAGCAAGAGAAATAACAAGGATTCTGAAGTCGCGTTACGAAACCCATGTCGCGTTTTGCGCAGTGTGGGGAGGTTCCAGCGTCCATTTTTTGCTGCGGCTTTGCAGCCCCCAATCAACAACTGTTTTTCGATTCATTTGTTCCGGTTCCCGCACAGCGGGGTTAGCTGGGGGAGGTGCTTCGGAGACGGAAAG
>SLFV01000427.1 GCA_007124075.1 Roseimaritima sp. | reverse complement strand
GCTGCAGGAACTGACCCATGCATTGCGTCCCTAGACCATCGACTTTCACGTAGCTCAAAATGACGCCACCGTCCATGGCACTGGTTCACATGACAAGACCGGACGACACTGCCTGCCCGACGACCCCAATGGTCGACTGGATATTGCCCGGGATGCTGGTTTCTGGCTGCGGGACGAACATGGCGATGTGTTGAAGAACAAACGGCACATTTGCTGGGATGGTTGCATGTTCCCCAATGACGTGATGACTCAACCCGACACGTGGAATAAAATCCTGGCCGCAATGCTGGATGTCCAGGCCGCCCACGGTTGGGCGGAGTAGCGGGCAGAGAGCACTTCGGTCCAGCGTAGGTTGATCGATTCAGTTTATTGATTCACACGCAGTCCCTCAGCACTGCGTCACTTCAGCTCGAGAGAGAAATGGCTTCCATGCGTCCACTAAATATCGGAATGATTGGTTACGGCTTTATGGGCAAGGCACACTCCAATGCCTACGCTCAAGCGAGTCATTTTTTTCAATCGCAGCACAAACCGGTCCTGAAGGCGTTATGTGCACGCAACAAGGAAAAGGCCCAGCATTTTGCCGACAACTGGGGGTATCAGTCCATCGAAACCGATTGGCGCGAACTACTGAAACGCGACGACATTGATGCGGTTGATATCTGTACTCCCAACAACCTGCACAAGGAAATTGCGATTGCCGCTGCGGAGGCAGGCAAGATGATTCTGTGCGAAAAGCCTTTGGCGATGGATACTGCGGAGGGAGAAGAGATGTGCGCGGCGGTTGAGAAAGCCGGCGTCGCAAACATGGTTTGGTACAATTACCGTCGCGTACCGGCGGTGACGTTGGCGAAGCAACTGATTGATGAAGGTCGTTTAGGGCGAATTTTTCATTATCGTGCGAATTTCCTACAGGACTGGACCATTAATGAAGACGTGCCTCAGGGAGGCAGCGCCACGTGGCGACTGGATGCGGAAGCTGCGGGCAGTGGGGTCACGGGTGATCTGTTAGCGCATTGCATCGATACCGCGCTGTGGTTAAATGGCGGCATTACCGATGTATCAGCCATGACGGAAACGTTTGTGAAGGAACGGCTGCACGCCGAAACGGGGCAGCGTCAACCAGTCAAAATCGACGATGCGTGTAGTTTTCTTTGCCATTTCACCAACGGTTCGTTGGGGTTGTTCGAATCAACTCGATACGCTCGTGGCTACAAAGCTTTGTACACGCTGGAGGTCAACGGCGAACATGCCTCGTTGCGTTGGGACCTGCACGATTTGCACCGCCTGGAATACTTTGACCACGCCGACGATAGTATTGTCCGGGGGTGGCGTAGTGTTCACGTAACTGATGGTGATCAGCCTTACATGGGCAACTGGTGGGTGCCCGGTTTGCAGATCGGGTATGAACACAGCTTCATTCATCAAGTTGCGGACTTCCTGAAATCCTTGGACGAGGGTCAACCGGCGCGACCCAACTTCCGTGACGCTTTAGAGACACAAAAGGTTTGTGACGCTGTCTTGTCTAGTGCGGCCGAACGCTGCTGGAAGACGGTATAGACCGCGCGGTAAGTACGAAAATAGAACTCACTGTTGGCCTCCCAACCGCTGGAGGAATAGTCGGCAGAGGTGCGGCAGAGCGAGTTTGAGTCCCCCGACGTTGCCCGCCTTAGCTGGGAAGACCGTTTCGCATTGTCAGGTTCCCCGATCGATGAAGATCCTGCAAATCAACCATGTCGCCTTGCACGTCCAAGATGTCGCGGTCAGCGAACGTTTTTACCGAATGCAAATTGGGCTGGATGTGATCCCCCGACCAGATTTCGATTTCCCCGGTGCATGGTTCCGAATTGGCGTTGACCAGGAACTGCACTTGATTGGTAACCGGACCACCGAGGTCCAATCCCACCATCGAGGCACCCACTTTGCGGTCTTGGTAGACGACATCCAATGCTGGGATGAACATCTAAGTGCGGCGGGCGTCCAGCGGCTGCCAGTCAAAACCCGACCCGATGGTGCAAGGCAGATCTTCGTAATCGATCCCGATGGCCACTGGATTGAATTTTGCCAATATGCAGTCGGAATTTAGCTGTTACCCCGTTACGATTTGTCACAATCCGCTGCTTGACCAACAGGTGAAAACGCATGAAGCGCGCTGATTGTCACAAGTCATCCCAATCCGATCGCTAACCAGCGGTCAAGTGTGCTGAATTGAACGTTTGTTGTGCAGCGCCACGATTGGAACGAAAACTGCAACCGACGTTGGTTTCGTTCGGAGGTGCATCTTTGGCCATTGATGACTGAACCCGAGCGTAACGAGCCTGAACAGGAGAGCCCAGCAATGAAGATTCTATTGACGATTGACGGTTCCGATTTCGCTGCGGGTGCGGCACGCGTGCTGGCCGAGATCCCTTTTGTCGAACCGGCGGACGTTACCGTGTTGACGGTGACTTATGATCCCGAAACTTTCAGCTCGGGACGTGTCCAGCCGTGGTTTCCCGATTGGAAACAACATGAACTGAAACGCGTTGGCGAGCTTCAGCAAAATTTTCGCGAGGAGTATGCCGGTAGATTCAATAGCTTGCAATTCAAGCACCGCACGGGCAGTGTTGCGCACGAGATTTTGGACGAAGCGAAGGAATTGAACGCCGATTTGATCGTGCTTGGGGCACAGGGACATACGTTTTTGGGACGATTGTTTCTTGGCAGCGTTTCGGACAAGGTTGCCAGTCACGCGGATTGTTCGGTTTTGGTGGTTCGTCCTCCCAGCGAAGAGAGCGGTCCATTTCATCGGCCGCGGCGACTGCTGCTGGGGTACGACGGATCGGGGGCGTCGGATCAGGCGATTCGTGAGTTGGCTTTCGTTCGCTGGGACGCCGATACCGAACTTTCGGTCGTCACCGTGGCACCCTATTACGATTATTTGCTCGGCGACGGAATGTCAGCAGCCGTGTTGGAGAACGAGCAAGAAGTGTTTGAGGAACTGAGTGCGTCCGCAGAGAAAGCCGCGCAGCGACTTTCGGGAACCGTTGCTGGTGCCCACGCGACAACCATTCGTGGCCATCATGTTGGCGACGCTTTGATCAACCAAGCAGAAACGAATAGCAGCGACCTGATCGTTCTGGGGGACACCGGACACAACCTACTAGAAGAATGGTTGATCGGCAGCACCACCAAGTATGTCCTCAGGCATGCCACGTGCAGCATTTGGATTTCGCGTCATCACCGCCAAGCCACCGATCCGGATCGCTCCGACTCCCAGGCTTGGGCGACGACGTAGGACAGCGGCAACTAGAAAGCCCGCCTGTCCCGCTCCCGTACGGCGGGATGGGGCCCGAGCGACCAAACCCCTAGGGCCGATGTAAGTCGCGGAGTGCGTAGCCTACTGGCGGATTTCCAGTTCAATCCTTAGTTCCGATTTCGTTGGCGACAGGCAACGCTGGTCATCACAAGCTTGGCTGTTGACTTCCACCGTTACGGTACCTTTTCCGGGAACCGCGTCTTGACGTGCGGCAAGTTCCAGAACGAAGGCGATGCTTCCGCTAAAGACGTTTAACGTTTGGTTCAAGACCGGATCCTTCTTTGTCTGTCCAGTTGGTGCACGCAATTCCACTAGCTTCCAGTTGGGGTGCTCCTGCAGCGTAACCGTGGTTGGCCGCAAGAAGGCCGCGTCAGGATTTTCCCCATACAGATGCCAGCCATCATCAATCTGCAGACCGACCGTCAGTTGCAACGTCTGCCCGGCTTTGACCACCCGCGAGTCACTTGTCAACTGCAACCTCACCGGCCCTACCACAGTCTCCTTCGTGTTGCGTTTCCAATTCGTTTGCATCGATTTTTCGGCACCGGAGGAATCCTGCTGCAGCCACATCGACAGGGCAACGAAAAAATCATCACAAGCAGTCGGTTGCTGCTGCATCATCGGAGACAACCATGACAACGTCTGCTGTGCCAGGTTAAAATAGTGCACCTGATCAGAGAGTCTTGAAAGCTGGATCAACACACGCGCGGCAACGCCGTTAGGGCTGGGGACATTACCTCCACCCCCTAATTGTTTGGAGCGAACCAGCAATTCATCATGGATCCGGCCAGTGAAAAAAAAGCCCCCATGGTCGATATCGGCGAATTCGCTGATCCAAATTTCGGTTAGTCGCATCGCTCGATCCAGCCAGCGGCTATTTTCCGTAGCGACGAACAGTTCCAGCAGCGCGTCG
>SLFV01000512.1 GCA_007124075.1 Roseimaritima sp. | reverse complement strand
CGATCCGACAGACTCGGTTTCGTGACGTTCTTGATGGTTTGTCCAACACCGTGTTGATGAGTGAAAGGTTGATCCAGGCGGAAAATGGCGGCTCGACTATTGCCAGCGTTGGAGCGAGGCAGGTTGATGTCCGTGTTGGGAGTGCGACTTCGGATGCGTCAACGGTTCGGACTCCGAATCTATGCCGGGCACAGTCAGACGGTCGCTTTTACCAACCAGGGATTGAGGTACACCTTCGCAGTGGTTCCCGCTGGCGGGATGGACAACCCGTTTGGATTGGATTCAATACGGTTCTGCCTCCCAACAGCCCATCCTGCACGTTAAACGAGGGTGGTGCTGGTGTGACGGATAGCCAGCATGCGATTTTGCCGCCGACCAGTCGACACCCAGGGGGCGCGATGACTGCCTTCTCCGACGGTTCCGTCACCTTTATTTCGGATACGATTGATGCCGGTTCGGGTGCCGATTTGCTGCCGGCAAATGGGATTCCCAGTGGTCCATCGATCTATGGTGTTTGGGGGGCTTTGGGATCAAAGGCTGGCGGAGAGCCGGTATCGTTGGATTAAGTCTTCCGATGTTAGTAACGCACTTGTGCAATGGTCCGGCCCCGTTTTTCAAGCGGCGGCCAAGGCAGGATTTAAGGTGTCGATGGAAGGTTTGTTTTACAATCCTGCACCGATCTGTTTTTTGATGAAAAAGTTGAAGATGATAAGTTCTATACCGAATCGAACGCTTGGAAACTTTGTATGCTGTCTCTTTCTATTGCCACTGGCGGTTTCCATCATCGGTTGTGGTGGTCCTGCGGGGCCAACGGCGTACAAGGTCAGTGGCTCGGTCACCTACCAGGGATCTGCAGTAGTTGGCGCGGTGGTAAGCTTAGTTCCCGAATCTGCGACAACTCCGGTTCGCTCGTCGGGTGCAGCGGCTTCCCCAGGTGCATCGGGCAGGACCGATGATCTAGGACAGTTTTCTTTGACCACATTCATCAGTGGGGACGGCGCACTACCGGGCAGTTACAAAGTGACGGTTTCGAAAGTTAACGGCTCGCAGCCGGTGGGCTCTGGTGCCGAAGACGACTGGGACAATTATGTTCCTCCAGATGGAAAGCCCTCGACCTCCGTCGCCAAGAACCTTCTCCCGGAGAAATACGCGGCGCCGCATTCCACACCGTTGACGTTTACAGTGCAGGAGGGCGACAACCGGTTGGATATTACTCTGGAATAACCGGTCTAGTGGTTGTGCCGAGGAACTTGGGCACAGACATGCCTGAAGCCACAAGCGAAATCAAGGCAGCCACCGGTGTGCAATTGACCGACATGCTGTCGATACAAACGCTGCCACGGAGTTGCGTCTTCGGGTAGGGTCTCCCACGCGTCGATGTTTCGCGATTTCCATTGCGCCTCGGGGACCAACGCATTGACGGTTCGCTGTCGAAGGTCGATCCGCACGATATCCCCGGTTTGTAAACGGGACAGACCTCCACCGGCATAGGCTTCGGGGGAGGCGTTCAGGATCGACGGACTGGCCGATGTACCACTTTGTCGGCCATCTCCAAGTGTTGGCAGTTCGTTGATCCCTTGCTTCAACAGGAGGTCGGGCGGTTGCATGTTGACGACCTCCGCACTTCCGGGGAACCCCAAGGTGCCGCACCCACGGATGACTAGCAAACAGTCCTGATCAATCGCTAATGAGAGGTCGTTGATGCGAGCGTGGTAGTCTTCGGGGCCATCAAATACGATCGCGCGGCAGTCAAATCGCTCCTCCTCGCCCGGGCGGCTTAGGTAGCGTTGACGAAACGAGGGGCTGATGACACTGGTTTTCAGTAAAGCAGCCTCAAACAGGTTGCCCGTCAGAACCAGAAACCCCGCCTGACTACGCAGCGGAGAATTGAATGGAAAAATAACGCTTCCATCGGGGCGTGCGGCTTCCGCAATATTGTCGAAGATCGGTTTTCCCGTCACTGTCATTGCGGACCCATCGATCAGGCCGTGCGTCAGCAGTTCTTTCATGACGACGGGGATTGCTCCGGCACGATAGAAATCCTCTGCCAAATGCATGCCCGCTGGTTGGATGTTCGCCAATAACGGCAATGGGTAGCCTTCGCGTTCCCAGTCCGCCAAGTCCAGGTGAACTCCCATGTGCCGGGCCACCGCAATGAGATGGGGCGGGCAATTCGTGCTGCCTCCAATCGCTGTATTTACACGGATCGCGTTCAAAAAGGCGGTCCGCGTCATGATCGTTTCCGGTCGCAGGTCCTGGTCTACCATGTCAACAATCCGCTGTCCCGCAGCATAAGCGGTTTGGCCGCGAGCATGATAGGGTGCGGGGATGGCCGCCGAACCTGGTAGGGCCATGCCTAAAGCTTCGGCCAAGCAGTTCATGGACAACGCGGTTCCCATCACATTGCAATGCCCGGCGCTGGGTGCAGACGCCGCCAACAGGTTCATGAAGCCCTCATGATCAATTTCGCCAGCGGCCAGACGCCGCCGCGCTTCCCATATGATCGTCCCCGCCCCAGCATGCTGACCGTCCAAGAAACTATTCAGCATTGGCCCGCCGTTGAAAATGAGCGAGGGAATATTCGTGGTTGCGGCGGCCATCAACGCGGCAGGAGTGGTTTTGTCGCAACCGGTGGTGAAGACCACGCCGTCCAAAGGATAGCCATGCAGCACTTCGACCAACGCCATATAGGCCAGATTACGATCCAAACTGGCTGTCGGTCGGCGAACGGATTCCTGCAGCGGATGCATCGGAAAGACCATTGGTATACCACCCGCGTCACGGATGCCGTCGCTCAGTCGCGTCACGGTTTGGTAGTGCGATCGATTGCACGGTGCCAAGTCGTTGGCCGACTGGGCGATGCCGATCATGGGGCGACCGCTACGTAATTCACCCAGCGTTAAACCATAGTTCAGAAAACGCTCCAGGTAGATCGCGGTCATTCCCGGATTACTGGGATCATTGAACCAGGCTTCAGAACGACGACGCTGCAGATGCTTCGGGTTATTCACGTGTCAATGCAAAAGGAAAGGCTCGTCCGGCGGAAGTGTGCGCGATAGGTTTTTGCCGACGTGGCTCGGACGACCTCAACCGTGGCCGTTGCGCACCCTGCCGCTGGCTGCGCCAAATACATTTAGTTTTTGGCCTCTTCCACCACGTTGGACATTTTTTGACTGACACGCTGTTTCAACGTTTGACCCGGCGCGACTTCGACCTCCAGCGAAAAGTTTTGGTCAACATCCGAACGGACCAATCGGCCATGGACGTTGTCGAACAACATGATCCCTGTGCTGTCCTGGTCACCGAAATTGATCCTGGCGGCACCCTCAATATCCATCATGATCTCAACCTTGATACTGTGGAGAGGGCGCGATTCAACCTCGACTTGTCCCTCATACGTGTATTTTGATTTCACATTGATCTTGCCAACGGGCGTTTCAATGGCGGAGGTACCGGCCCAGGAATCGCCTTCTTGCAAACCTTGCGCGGGGAACACAGGCGATACTTTTTGCATCATTTCACTGATTTGCTCCGCCGACAAGACGCCGCCTGCCCCTTGCAAAGCAGCGGCAATGTCCTCAGGTATTTTAACATCGGTTACCTCGCCGCGTGGGCTCATGCGGTTGGTGATTTTGACTCCGACCATGGGGCGGATGATCGCATCCAACGCGGCGGCTTGCCCCCCATCCGCAGCAGCTAGGTCGGTGTCGATTACCAAGTTGTCGATCCCAGGACTGTCGACCTCCAATTTGACCCGCGAGATGACCGAAGCGATTGTCGTTGATCCGTCAGCCTGCGTCGATTCTGGACGCCACAGCGTCCAGGTTTTATTCAGCATTTTCGTGATCATCTCCTGGCCCGCAACCTCGACCTCCTGCTTCATCTCCTGCACCATAACGACGCTTAACTGCTGACCGTCCACAAATTTCCAGCGCAGTTGCACTCCAGAGGAATCGGTCGCGGATTCGCCCGCGATTGCAGGCTTTTGAGGTGTGGCGGGGCCGATCAGCATCGCGGCGAAAAACATGCCGCAGCAGGACAGCAAATGGAGGTTGCGCATTGAATCGAACTTTCTTCGCAACTCGCGATCAATAACTGACGAATTTCCTTGCTCTCTGGCGGCTACCTCCCAGCAATTGGCGCAGCGCTGGGGCGGAGAGTCAAACTCGTAAAGGACAGTTGCCGATCCCGCGTCGCTTACTGGTGTGCGGATGGAATT
>SLFV01000174.1 GCA_007124075.1 Roseimaritima sp. | reverse complement strand
CGGGCGCATCGTCGCCGACATGCTGAGGCGTTCCGGATCCGCGGTGTAGATCCCGCCCACCAATGGCTGGACAATTCGGGTTAGCAATTCGTCCCCAAACCTACGACGCACAAAACTGGCCACACTTTCGTCATCCGAGCCTTTTCGCTGCGGCACGAAGCGCTCCCGGAGCAACCGCAGCTTTCCTGGTACCGAGAGCAGCGGCGTGGTCAACATCGAGGTCAGGCGGGTTGGACGCATCAAAACAAACCCCTCGGGGATGGTATACAAACGATTGTCCCGGACGATCATCGCCCCGCGGCCTTCCCGAGCCGGATGAATCAGTTCATCGGCCACCCCTAGATCCTGGCATAATTGCAACGCATCGTCCGGTTCGCTGGAGAACATGTCGGCACCATGTTCCACCAGAAACTGGTCTACCTGTTCAGTCTGGATCAAACCTCCGATTCGCGGGCTGGCTTCGCAGACAATAACTTCCGCATCCCTCACCCCCCTTCGAAGGTAGAACGCTGCAGCCAGTCCAGATAGCCCACCTCCAATAACGACATATCGCATTGCCGAATAACAAACCCCGATTGTGAGGAGCGAAACAGATGTTCGGTCACCTGTTTTTAAGCGAGCGGCAGATACAAATCTACCGCTACCGATTGTGGCCCGCCGCAATAGCGGCAAGGGCGACGGTCTGAGGGTTCCGGTAGCGGTAACAGCCCACGCGTTCGTCCATCCTACCCCGGATCAACCCTGCGATGAAATCGGCGGCGACTGAATCAAAGAAAATTGCTCGAATCGACGGAAAGGGCTTGTTGCGCAACGTAAAAAAAAGAATAATTTTGCCTTGCACATTCGAACCTCGACTCCCCCTATTTTTCAACTCAAAACACAGACACTATGGCGCCCAGACCCATCAGTAACCGCAGTCGTGCTCGCAAACGTTCGCGTGTCCGTTCACGGACCAAAAAACAGGATCCGATTTTCGTCGATGGCGAACGCCCAAGACCGATGTATATCGATTACAAAGATGTGGAACTGTTAAGTAAGTTGGTTAACCGACATGGACGTATCGTTGGACGGCGAAAAAGTGGTTGCACCGCTGTCAGCCAACATGCAGTCTCTGCGGCGATCAAGCGGGCTAGATACATGGGGCTGATGCCGTACGTTGGTGAGTAAGGGCTGGCAGGCCAGTGGTGGTCGGGCGCGGGACTTTCCGTCGGGCAGTGCGCGATAAATGTACCAAACCACGCGACGAGTCGAGTTTCGCGATACCGATGCGGCGGGAATCGTACACTTTTCCGCTTTTTTTCCGTTGATGGAATCGGTGGAGCACGAATGCTTGCGGGCGCATGGCTTGACGGTCATGGCTCCCGCCGAGAACGGAACGCTGGTTACCTGGCCGCGGGTCGCTGCCGAGTGCCAGTATTATAGCCCCGCTCGATTCGAGGACGTATTGCAAATATCTTTTGGTGTGCAGCACTTGGGAACCAAAAGCGTCCGCTATCGATGCACGTTTGCCATCGCAGAACGGTTGGTTGCACGAGGAATGATTAGTGCCGTTTGCTGCTGTCTACACAGCCACCAGTTGCAATCGGTTGTCATTCCTGAATCGATGCGTGCTGTATTGAAAACCCTGTTGCTGGCCGAAAGCACAGAAAATATCGGGCCTGGGTAATCTGTCCGGGGACTCCCCCGGTCGGATCGATTGGGTTCTAGCGATTTTTTGTAAGAATCGGA
Organism: Roseimaritima sp.; assembly: GCA_007124075.1. Classification (GTDB taxonomy): domain Bacteria; phylum Planctomycetota; class Planctomycetia; order Pirellulales; family Pirellulaceae; genus Roseimaritima. The sequence continues at coordinate 2,497 of SLFV01000174.1, read as the reverse complement.
CGTGAACCGTCGATTCATTCTTCCGTACAGGCTTGCTGCCACGGAATGGTTTCTGCACGGTTGCGGCAGGCGAGCGGTTTTCCACGGAAGGATGTCCCTGATGAAGCGTTTTTTGTTGATCGCACTCTGTTCGTGGCTGTTGTCGTTCACCGGCTGCGCAATGCATCGCGGTGCCAACTGCAATTCTGGGCACTGCCAATCGTCCCACTGCAAAGGCGGTTCGTCCCATCGTCCCGGTGGTGGGATCTTGGGCGGTTTGGCGGGTCGTGGCGGGTGCAAGTCCTGCCAGGGCGGCGTCCCCGTCGGTTGCCGACCTGGACCACTCCGCTGGCAACAGGGAGGACTGGACTACGGCAACACGCTGGCTACCGGCTTGATGCAGCACCCCGGCCAGGTTGTCCAGTCAATGCCAGTCAATCCCGGACCACCTTCGGGAACGGTAGCTTACCCCTATTACACCACCCGTGGGCCACGCGATTTCCTGCTGGATAACCCGCCCTCCATCGGTCGGTAGCTTCCAATGAGGTGTCGTAAATGCGATGCTGCTGAGCTAGGCAGAGCGCCGGGTTGATTTTTAAAGTGAAATAGCCTGCGCGCGATCGCTTCTTCGAATGGTCAGTGGTGATCAACATTACTTCAGGAACCGATTGGGAATTGCAACGATGGCGACCGATTTTCGCCTGAAGAACCTCCTTCCGGATTTGACAGAAAAGATCGTTGCGACCTATACGCCGGACGATCGGATTAATCACTTGGGGCATTGCCCTCTGCCCAGTTACGAAGCGGTCGCCGGGATCCTGACCGATCTGAAGGATGTCTTATATCCTGGCTATCGACGTAAGGTCGGACTGCATTCCGGCAATATTCGCTACCACGTCGGGGGGCTGATTGACCAGCTTCACGATTCGTTGACCACGCAAATCGCGCGGGCGCTGCGGCACGAGGACCGAGTCCGCAACAGCCATTCCGATTGCGAAAGTGACGTCGACTTCGAAGCCAAAGGTCAGGCGATGGCGATCGAACTGCTGCAGCGCATCGCTGACCTGCGAAAGATCCTGCGCACCGACGTGCAGGCCGCCTATGACGGCGACCCTGCATGCCAAACGACCGACGAGATCGTCTTTTGTTACCCGGGGTTCGAAGCTGTTTCCATCTATCGCATCGCGAATCAATTGCATCGCTTGCAGGTCCCTTTCATCCCACGGATGATGACCGAGTGGGCGCACCAGCGGACGGGGATCGACATCCATCCCGGAGCCACGATCGGTGATCATTTTTTCATCGACCACGGGACCGGCGTGGTCATTGGTGAAACCTGTGAAATTGGCAACCACGTCAAGCTTTACCAGGGAGTGACGCTGGGCGCGCTAAGTTTTCCGACCGATGGTGATGGTGCTTTGATTCGTGGTACCAAACGACATCCGACGATCGAAGATAATGTGGTTATCTACGCCAGCGCCACGATCCTAGGGGGAAGAACCGTCATTGGTCACGATAGCGTGATCGGTTCCAGCGTCTGGATTACGCGATCGGTTTCTCCGTTTACCACCGTCACACTGGAAAAGCCGCAATTGCGGGTCCGTGGCGGCGCGGCGATCTCGGGAACACACGACTTTGACTTTCAGATTTGATATCCCTGGAATCGAAAACGCCCGTGAAGCGACGTCGACATCGCTTCACGAGCGTTACCCACCGGCTCAGCCCCCCAGAAAATGCGGTGAATACTCAAACGGTTGGGTGACTGAACTTAGATTCCTTCTCTGGCCGATTTCTCCCGGCTATTCCCGCTGCAACTGGTGGGAAGAGACAAGGAAAACGGAAGGATAGTGAGCCTGAGTCGTTAAGGCATGACGCCCTTGAGCGCATTGCCGGGGATGATTCCATCCATGAACCGACTCAGTGCGTTGTTGGGATCACGACGGACCTGCACCACATCTCCCGGTCGTAGCGCGTAATCGGTTTCGGGACGAACTGTCTTGCCGTTAAACAAAACGTCCATGCGTACCGATTCGGGCTGTCCATGCTCCTGCCGGTGAACACGGGCTTGCATCGCACCCAGTCGATCGCCCAGGCCGGTTTGCTGAAGCAGGTCTCCGACGCTTACTGACTGACCTTCCGGGGGCAGCGGAAGCGTGCGTGGGCCCCCCGAATCCCCGGAAACGTGCAATACGATCGCATTTTCATCTTTCGCCTGCTCCACCTTGGAAAGCATCGCTGCATCGCGGTTGGGTTTGAGCACAAACCCAGGAGCATCCCCTGTCGTCGCGGTGTCGACCACCGATTTTGAAGCCCCGCCTGGCAGCAAGGAGCAACCGGTGCAGAACTGAACGGAGATGACCGTTGCTACTAGCAGGTAACCAGAAAGGCGAGACATAAATCACCAGGGAACCGTGAGACTATTGTACTTCCCCCCCAGGAATCAATGTCCATGCACCGAACCAACCGATGGAGGTTGTCGTTCAGTTAAGTAGTAACGGTTATCGGTTTTGCATCAATG
>SLFV01000579.1 GCA_007124075.1 Roseimaritima sp. | reverse complement strand
TAATTGCAAATTGGTCGCAAGCGGGGAACCTTACACCGAACGCTTGCAGTCGGCCAACTTTCCTTGGGATTACCGAATATGCGTTGGTTGTGGCTGGATCGATTTACCGAGTTTAAAAGTGGCAGTCACGCAAAGGGGGTCAAGTGCGTTGCTTTGGATGAGGAAGCGGTTGATGAGTACTGTCCTGGGTATAACTACCTTCCCGCGACGTTAATTATCGAAGGCCTGGCACAACTGGGTGGGATTCTGGTGTGCGAGCATTTTGATTTTTCTAAACGCGTTGTGCTGGCGAAGGTCAACCGTGCGGTTTACCACGACCTTGCTCGGCCGGGAGATCGATTAGATTACTTCGCAAAACTGGAAAGCGCTCACGCCGATGGGGCCGTTGTAAGTTGCACCAGTCAGTGTGAGGGAAAATTGCAGGCCGAAGTCGATTTGATGTTCGCGTTCCTGGATTCCAGTCGCATCGGTGATCAATCGCTGTTCAACGATGGTGAACTGCTGGTCATGCTGCGCTTGATGAAATTGTTCCACGTCGCCCAGACTGCCGATGGACAGCCCCTGCCAATTTCGCCAAACTTAATGCAAGTTTCCTAAGTTTTCTAGCTCCAGATGGTTTGAACAGCAGATGCGAAGACGTGTGGTGGTTACCGGCCTTGGCATGATTAATCCGATGGGACACGACGTTGCCACTGTCTGGAAGGGACTGTGCGAGGGCGAAAGTGGTGTGGGCTATACGACTTTGTTTGACGCCAGCAGTTTTCCAACCAGGATTGCTGCCGAGGTGAAAAACTGGAGCGTGTCGTCGGTAGGGGAGTCGACGGAACAGTGGGAGCGTCGTGGTCGGCACACGCGGTTCGCGATCGGTGCCGGCAAACAAGCGGTGAGCGACAGCGGAATCCTTGATTCGTCATTGGACCCACCAAGGTTTGGGGTCTATACGGGCTGTGGCGAGGGCAACCAGGACTTTATCGCGTTTGCACGGATGATGGCTGCGGGGCTGCAAGATGGGACTTATAGCCCCGAACGGTTCATAAAAGCTGGTATCGAAACGCTAGATCCGGCTGTCGAACTGGAGCAGGAACCGAATATGCCCGCCGCTCACTTGGCAGGCATGTTTAATGCCCAAGGCCCCAACTTCAATTGCTTGACCGCCTGCGCGGCCAGCAGTCAAGCGGTGGGTGAGGCCACGGAGATCATTCGACGAGGTGATGCGGATGTGATGCTTTCCGGAGGTGCCCACAGCATGATTCACCCGTTTGGGGTTACGGGGTTCAACTTGCTGACGGCGCTGAGCGAAAGTAATGAGGAACCAACCAAGGCCAGTCGCCCTTTCGACGCCAAACGGAATGGATTTGTCTTGGGTGAAGGTGCGGCGATGGTTGTTTTGGAGGAATTGGAACGTGCCAAGCGACGTGGTGCTGCGATCTATGGCGAAGTTCTGGGATACGGCAGCACGGCAGACGCCTACCGTATCACCGATATCCCGCCCGATGGTCATGGGGGGATTGCCAGTATGCGGATGGCCATTCATGATGCCGGTTTGAGTCCAAGCGATATCGGATACGTCAACGCTCACGGCACCAGCACGACGGTAAATGACAAGGTCGAAACGCTAGCTTGCCGAACGGTCTTTGGCGAGGATGCGATGAAAGTCCCCGTCAGCAGCACGAAAAGTATGATGGGGCACCTGATCGCGGCCGCAGGGGTTACGGAAATGATCGTTTGCCTAATGGCAATTCGGCACGGTGTGCTACCGCCAACGATCAATTATGAATTCCCCGATCCCACGTGCGATTTAGATTATGTGCCCAACCAAGCCAGGGAGGCCCGCGTTCGTTATGCACTGAACAATAGCTTTGGTTTCGGTGGTCAAAACGTCACGCTTTGCCTGGGTGGTTTCGACGGCTAGTGCTCTGTAAAGCGATGAATATTGGGATAGATAGATTGGACGAGGGCCCCGCCAGCCTGGGATCAACGGCTGCAGCCTCCCCGTGCAGACCCTGATCGCGAACTATTTCTGAGAAGTCCGTTTCTGAAACCCAGCAAATTTCTGGGTTTCCAAGGTTCGAGACCGGATCGGTGGGTCGTTCTGGGCGTGCCGCGCCTACGGAAACCGGTTAACACAAACAAAGAAGATTGCTGGCCCTTTCGGCTTGCATCCGCTTTCCCGCCCGCTACGCTGCCGGTTTCAGCGAGGTACAAAAAGATTGACACCTCGATTTTTGCCACGTCAGCAGAATCGATATACATTGATACATGGTGCCTTTGTGCAATCGCTCGATCAATGGTGCATCCATCTTTTATGCCCATCCATTTTTTATGCACAGCCTGTTGCTTGCCGGAATCGAATTGGCTTGCAACTCCTGGGCGATCAATTGCTTGGTGGGTGGCACAACATGACGCCCCGTGCGAGCGGCGATCGCCGAGACACCAGAAACCAGCGAATACACCGGTGCGAAGGATCGGATCGACGATCTTGCCGAGCGTGAGGACCGGACTCGGCCCAGCACGCATCAGTGGGAACGAAGTCGCCGTCTTCGTCGCAGTGGCTGGATGAGTCCGATCGAGATTCGTGAGGCGGAGGACGCTGTGGGGCCTTGCCCTGACGTTTCCGGTCGTCGAGCGAGCGTGAAGGGTTTCCTGAGCGTTTCACTTGCGCGTTACTTGGAGCTATTGGACTGGACCGGGCGTCAGCTTCACGCGGGAAAGGTGGGTGCGATTCCGGAGCACCTTGCTCCGATCTTGAGTCGGATCGGAGTGGACGCGCCGGGTTGGTGTGAGGTGGTCACGAAGTTTGGGCGTATCTTCAAGCGTGCGGCGGGGAGCCCCGAGAGTCTTGCCGGGGAAGCGATCCGCAGCGGTCAACGCTGGCTGTGTGCGCGGGAGAACCCGCTCGGGATGTCCACGGCTTAGCAACGACCGAACCATCGCCGAGCCTCTGTGCAGCGTCTGTGTTGCGGTCTGCGCCGACGAACCGAGTTCGGTCCGAAAGCGGGCAGTAGTCGGTAGTTTCAAACGCCGATTGAAGTGATTCTGCCTCGATCACCCCGATTTCAACTTGCTGTCTAGTTGCGACGCTTGCAAAATGTGGGTGGCCCTAAAGTTGTGGAAGTTGTGGCTGCCCTAAAGTTGTGGCTTTCGAGGTATTTACGTAACGCGATTGCGTCAGCTTTTAGGTCATGCGAGTTCAAAGTCTTTTCTCCGACAGAACGGTAGCGATCAGCGGGCCGGGAGAGTTGACTTTCCATTCGTAAAACCATGCAAGCCCGGATCCGTTGCATCGCTTGGTTCCCCGCACAATTCAGACTAACCTGTGGTGGGCGATCTCGCTTCTGAGCTGCCCTCAAACACAGCCAGCTCTTCGTTTAGTCGCGCAATCAGTTTGCGAATACCAGCCTTGGTGAAGCCCTTCTCGCCGATCGGATGGTCTGCCTGTAGCGCTTCCAGACGCGATTGCAAATCGCGCAGTTCGGTTTGAGCTTTTTCGTATTCGATAGCGTTATGGATCATAGTTTTATCTCGACTACACCCTTGCGTCGATTATCTGCCTCACGGGTCCTACCAAAAAATTCTAACCAATCTTCCCAGTCACGTCTATCTTCTGCAGCGAACAGCTCTTCAGGACGCCGAGTTACAAGCATGGAATCGAGTTCCACGGCTTCCAAATCTCCCCGTTCCAAACGTTCAGCAAAATCATCGGGCAGCCACACAACCGCATCAACGTCATCGGGGTCCGGTTTTGATGTAACGAAACTGCCATCAACGAAAAATCGTTTCGCGTCGATGACACGTGCAAGTTCCAGCCATCGCCGGAGCCGCAGCGCAAGTCTCTGACGCTGCCGCGTCGCAGTGCCGAAACGAAACGTAGCATCAACTTCGGAAGCAAGGTGCAAACCCTCGGGCAAGTATCCATCGTCTCTGAAGTCAGGAATCACGTTTGTTTAATGATCCTCGGTATCTCAGTCGGGGAACGACGGCGATCAGCGGGCGGAAATGGCGCGAGTGATCTTGAATCTAGGAAAAAACGGAGGCCCATTTCCGCTCAGGTGCATCGCTTGGTTCAAGTAAGCCGCTATCGCGGCGGGGTTGTGATCGGATTTGGTGGGTTGAATTGTAGCATGCTCGCAGGGCGCGGGTATCTTTCCTTGGTTGTTTTTCTTTCTCGCACCAAGGAGACCGCTCGATGGTCAACTACGATCACCCACCAAAATCCTCGCCCTACTTCGATGGC
>SLFV01000291.1 GCA_007124075.1 Roseimaritima sp. | reverse complement strand
GCGAGTGCCGATCCGATGGTCATGATTCCCATGGAGATGAAAACCCGCGTGTCCCGAGCATCGCTCATGAACCCCGAAACAAATCCAATGATCAGGACGGTCGTCGTCAGAATTAGCGCGGTGCCGACCCCCACAAATGCCTGACAGATTGCGTGGTCGATATTTTCCGTCTGGGACCTTTCCAATTGAAATCGCGTGAGGAAGTGGATCGTATCATCGACAGCAATGCCCAGGCAGACCGTGAATGCACAAACGCTGACGATCTCCAGTCCCTGGCCAGCGAAAACAAGCATCGTTCCGGTGATGGCCAACGGAAAGACGTTGGGCACGATCGAAATCAATCCCAAGGTCAAAGAACGATAGACGACGGAAATCACCAAGAAGATGATAATGGATGCTGTCCCCAGACTGAATGCCAAGTCGATTACGATTTTGTACAGATTCCGCCAACGCCAAGCCGCGGACCCCTCGAGTCGCAGCTTGAAACCGGGGTACTGCTGCATCAACTGTTGCAGCGTCGTTTCGATCCGTTGGAATGAGTCAGCGTACTGGGCGATACCGATATCCTGGACCCGAAAGACGACTTGAGCGGACTGTTTTTCAGGTTGGAAAAACGCTCGCTTCAGCGGAGGCGGCAGCAGTTCGATCAGCGGCATTCGGAGCATCGGCGGGTCATCCCCCGGCAAGGCACTGACCAACGAAAAAAGCGAAAGTGGGCGTCCCAGCAATTCGTCTTCGCTAAGCATTGCCTCGATTTCCCCCAACAGTTGGCCTAGGAGCGGATCGTAGTCATCGCGGTCTTCTTGCCAGTTGACTTCGACCGAGGCGAGTTCCATACCGCCAAGCTGACGATCGATGTGCCGCAACGCTCTGACTGACTCCGCCCCCGACGACAGGCCACTGGTAATCCGTTCGTCAGGCCGTAACGTCATCGTCGTTGCCACCAGTAGCAAGGTCAACAGCACGCCACCGACTGCCACCCGGCGGCGATACCGCAGAACAACAACAATCACTCCACTGATCCGCTGCAGGTTGCGATCCAGGAAATTATCGCCGTAACCGGTTGCGACGCGTCTGCCGAATGGCAAACAACAAGCAAGCGGAATGACGGTCACGACGGAAAGGAAAGTCAGGCCCACGCCAACCACGGCACTGTAGCCAAAGTCCTGGACGACTTCGTGTCGCGCAAGTACCAGCGACCCAAAGCCGATTGCGGTTGTCAGGCTGGTCAATCCACAAGCCAAACCGACCTCGCGAAGCGCGCTTTTTGAGGCTTCGACCGCGTCCAAATCATTCGCTCGATTACGTCGAATCTGCACCATCATGTGAACTCCGTCGGTAAATCCCACCATGCAGAGCAGTAAGGGCAAGATAACGGAGTTAAACGGCGACTCGTGTAATTCCAGAATCCGCAGGATTCCGAGCGTCCAGAACACCCCCAGTCCTGGAGCAAGTGCGACGATGATCACAGCCAGAACACCGCGAAACAAAAACGCAGCCATTACCAATGTGATCGTGTAACCGATGATTTGGTACTTCACCACATTCTGCTCGTACAGCTTGCGATTCATCAATCGGATCGGAGCCTGGCCCGTGACGCTGAATCGAATGTTTGCATCGGAGACCTCCGCAGCAGCTTGCTGAGCGGTCAACTTGAGACGCTCCATGCAATCCTGATCATCCGTGACGAACAACCAATCGATGCTGACCATCAGCAGCATCGTCTGCGCGTCGGCCGACAAGAGTTGGCCGATGATCAACGGGTTTTCCAGCGCCCGCTGTTTGGCCGAATCGAATCGCTGTTGCGATGCGTTTAAACTGCGTGGCAGAACCGGTTCGGGCAAGCCGAAAATATTCAGCGGCGGGGTACGATCCAGCCAAGAGACTTCGCGGACATAGGGTAGCGCCTCCACAGCGTCGACAACGTTTCGCATCGCCGTGGCACCGACGGGGGTGAAAAATGCGTCGGACTGGCAAACGATGATCGAATCAGCAGCGGCCACCTGATACGGCTGGACGTTGGGTGTGCTGCGTCGCTTGCCGCGCGGCGTTTGGGGTACCTGCGGATCCGATGCGGAGAAATCAGCCTGGTCGGCCTCGTCCGACGTTCGCTTCCAAATCATTTCCGGTTTCGTTTGCCCGATCGCGGCTACGACTGTCAGTCCGATCAGCAGCAAGGCGGTTAACCAGGTGTGGTTAACGACCTGTTCCAGCATACGCGCAAACGGGTTGACATTTTCCGGGGGGACGTGGTCTTTGGGAACAGGCATGGCAACCGTCATCCGCTACTGACTATGGTGGCGACTACTAATCGAGCACGGGATTTGCGAGTTGTAGCTATTTTTTGTTCGAGCGCGCGGCTGTATAGCAAAGCATTGATGTCGCGTTGCGACAAGAGGTCCAAGATCAAAGCGGAAGATCTTCAGGCTAATTCTGCTGTGCCGGGAAAGAAGGGATCGGTTTGTGGCTGCTGCTCGCCCGCGAATTTCGCAACCGTGGTCGGGCTGACGTCCTGCGTTCGATTTGCTAGAGTTAGGGGGTCGAATCGACGGCCTGCGTCTTTGCTTTTCCCACGCTGACTTACTTGCTCCGCGGTTTCCGTTGCACGCGCACGGGCGTCGTTTCGCGGCCTATCGACGGTTTGCGGTGCAGGGTTCACGGTCGCCAACCCATTTCGCGCCCGCATCAACGTCTTGCCATGAACGAAAACCGCCTCCCGGCCACCTTGCAATGGATGGGTCCGCCAAATGGTTTCTTGCGTCTACTGGATCAAACGTGCCTACCGCAAACGGAAGTTTTTCTTGACTGCCACACGATTGCGGAGGTTGTCGATGCAATCCGTCGGCTTGTCGTTCGCGGTGCCCCGGCCATCGGCCTTGCGGCGGCCTATGGTGTCGTGCTGGGGGTTGCGGATGCGGTGAAGAAAGGTACCGATCCCAACCTTGCCGTCGGCACAAGCATTGACCAGCTTGCTGCCAGCCGGCCCACAGCGGTCAATTTATTTTGGGCATTGGAAAAAATGCGTGCCGCTGCCGCGGCGGTCAGCCCGATCGAATTACCTGAACATTTGCTGCGAGTCGCCAAACAGTTACATGCCGCCGACCGCGAAACCTGTCGTCAGATTGGCCAACATGGTTTGACGTTATTAGAAAGCTGCACAGGCGTCTTAACCCACTGCAACGCGGGGGCCCTGGCTGCCTCCGCGCACGGCACCGCGTTAGCCGCGATCTACGCCGCCGCTGAACTAAACCCGGATTTGCGCGTGTATGCCGACGAAACGCGTCCGCTGCTGCAGGGTGCGCGGCTGACCGCGTGGGAACTCCATCGGTCGGGCGTCAACACATGCGTGATTTGCGACAATATGGCCGCAGCCCTGATGCGAGAGGGAAAGATTGATGCCGTGATCGTCGGAGCCGACCGGATTGCTGGCAACGGGGACACCGCCAACAAAATTGGCACCTACGGGCTGGCGATCATCGCATCGTATCATGCCATTCCATTTTACGTCGCTGCACCTCTCAGTACGTTCGACCTGCAGTTGCGTGACGGTTGCCAGATTCCGATCGAGCAACGCGCGGCCGCCGAGGTTACGCATCCCGCAGGTGTTGCAAGGGTTCCCGAGGGAGTTGCGGTAGAAAACCCCGCTTTCGATGTAACGCCCGCAGACTTGATTACTGCCATCGTTACCGAACGCGGGATCATCCGTCCCGTGGATCAGCAGCACATTGAAGCGCTAGCTTCTTAGCGTGGAACGCGCCCCAAATCATTGGAAGCATTCATTAAAGATCTATCGGAAAATATGTGTCTGTCGTTGGCCCGATGGCAACGACTTGCGACCGGGCCTTCAATAACCTACCACATGCAGCCATGTTCCCAGATTATCGCCCCACGGCAACGATGGACCAATTGCGGCAACGAGCCGATTTGCTGCGTCAGACGCGGGGTTTCTTTGACCGGCACGGTTTCGATGAGGTTCAGGTACCATGCCTATCCGCCGATTCGGTCGTGGATGTCTACCTGGACCCGGTTGTTGTCGATTCGGCGCCCCTGGCCTTGCCCACCCTGCAATTGCCGAATCATCTTTACCTGCAGACATCTCCGGAATTTTTAATGAAACGGCTGTTGGCGGCGGGTGCCGAAGCCATTTACCAGATTGGCCCCGCGTTTCGCGGGGGTGAACGTGGCCCGCTGCACAATCCAGAGTTTACGATGCTGGAATGGTATCGAGCGGGCGACACGGCGGGTG
>SLFV01000233.1 GCA_007124075.1 Roseimaritima sp. | reverse complement strand
GAGATTCCCGCGCCCCCCGCTTATCCACCTGGTTACGTCGCTCCCGAAAAACCGTCGCCGACCACAGACGCGGTCGTGCCACCATCGGATCCGACCAGCCCCGAAGCATCGCCAGCATCGAATCATCCCGAGTCGCAAACCGCCGACGGGCAAACCGCCGAGGTACACGACGGTAGCGGGGAAGGTGGGGCGGGCGATCCTACTGACGCTTTGGCTGGCGAGGACATTGACCTGCCACTGGAGGGATTCCAGCCCAAAAAAACGCCAGCGGAGCCCGAGGAATCAGTTATCTCGCCTCCGGTTGTCGAGCCTTATCGGCATCCATTTCCAGAGAATCAGGAAATGGACCGTCGCATCAAGGAGTGGCAGGTCGGGCGTCAGCGGGCCAAGCAAATCGTTCACTGGCTGTGTGATCCATTCAGTCGTGGGCCAGTTGCCTCCGAACCCGCTACTGCTGCGATGGAACGCATTCCCAAGCTCAGCAATTTGCAACCAGGGACCAAAGTCGCTGGGATTGTGGTCAGCGTGGCTGGTTTCGGGGTCTTTGTGGAACTTGGTCCAGACTGCAACGGGCTAATCCACGTCAGTCGGTTGTCGGAGCGATTCGTCGAAGACATGAACGAGGTCGTGCAGGTTGGCGACGTGATTGTGGCGTGGGTGCAGGAGGTCGATTTGAAGCGGCGACGAGTCGCATTGTCTGCGATTCCGCCGGAGCGACAGGCGCAGATGGACCGCAATCGTGGCGGCTCACGCTATCGAGATTCAGGCCGTGGCGCGCGCGGCCGATCTGGAAGAGGCGACGGGGGCCAGCAGCACAAAGACGCTCAGGGGCAATCCGTCGGAAAGACGAATCAGCGGTTCGGTGCCGGGGAAAAGGGAAAAGGACAGCGGCCACAATCCGACCAGCGGGGCGTTCGAGGGCGTGGACGAGGCCGTGATCGTCGTGAAAATCGAGACGACAAGCCGCGGGTGTACACGAAGGTTGCCGCCGCCAAACCGCCGGCTGCCCCGATCAGTGAGGCGATGGTCCGTGGTGATGAACCGCTACGGTCTTTTGGTGACTTGGCACAGTTTTTTCAAAAAAAATCGACTCCCGACACTGCGAAATCGGAGACCGCTCCGCCGTCGGTCGATGCGGTGGTGGATCAGACAACCCCAACGCCCGTCGTCCAGCCCGTGGATTCGGGGGCAAGCTCAGGACCTAAGCGGGCCGACGCTCCGGAACCACAGCCGTCGTCAACGGGTGACCAATCGCAGGCATCCGCTCCAGGCGCGATCCCGGAGCAAGATGGAACGCCCCAGCCCGATCAAAATCGCGAGTCCGCATCATGAACGACGATTTGGAACGGCGGTTAAACGAAGCGATTGAGCGTGGGCAACGCCGCAACGAATTGCATCGATTCGCCGAAAAACGCCAGCAACTTAGCGAAGAAGAATTGCGACGCTTGCATACTGAATACCGCTTGTCGCTCTCTGAGCATGTGGAGCAAGCGATTAGTAAATTAGCAAACCACTTTCCAGGCTTTCGCACGGAGACTTTGTACGGCGAGCAGGGCTGGGGAGCCGCCTGCTGGCGCGACAATTTGCGATTGGAGGAGGGGCGACGAACAAACTTGTTCAGTCGCGTGGAGTTAGTCATTCGCCCAGTAAACGAATATTGGGTCCTGGAACTGAAGGGCAAAGCGACGGTTGCGAACAAGGAAGTCTTCAATCGGAGCCTCTTCGAGCAATTGCAGGAAGTCGACTTGGAAAGGTTTACGCGTGCGATCGATTCATGGGTTGTGGAATATGCGGAACTGTACACGGCGCAGGGATAATCTTCAGCCAACTAGGCTCTGTACCTAAACCGGTATTTTCAAGAATTGGCTGGTTCTACAGGTTCATGGTCGTACGGGCCCCTTTTTTTAGTAGGAGCCACGGATGGCACGACATCGACTTACCGACGCGCAATGGGAACTGATTGCGGACATTTTTCCCGCTCCAGCGGCCATCGGTCACCCTCCGGTGAATCCTCATGATATGGTTGATGCGATCTTGTGGCGTCTGCGAACCGGTGCGCAGTGGCGCGACTTGCCCGAGGAATTTGGTCCGTGGAAGTACGGTCTACAATCGTTTCGACAAATGGATCTCCGATGGGACGATTGACAAGATTAAGCGGTCCCTGCTGCAACGAATCGTTGATGATGACAAACTCAGCATGGGCCTCAGGTGTGTCGACGGTACCGTCGGGCGAGCTGTCCCCACCTTGGCTGCGGGGACCGGGAGATGCGAAACCCGGTAGAAGGTGTAAAGGCGGCGGAGTCGAAGCGATCGAGTTACGAACCGTTGTTGCTGCTAGGTTTTTTTCCACCCGGCCCCTTCGGCATGTTCGGTCTGATAGACTGCCGTTATCGCCTTTCCTGCCTGCCCCCTGGGGCGACAAAATTTTACGCACGATCTATTCGAAAGTCAGACGTCCCGCTCAACAGGCAAGTTGAGCTTTTTGGGTGCCTGACCATCGGATAGATCGCATTTCGTTTTGTACGAGAAAGAGAACATCCCGAAATGGGCACAGAAATCGAACGCAAGTTTCTCGTCTCAGAATCGGCTTGGAGAAAGCCCGATCCGACATACTTCTGCCAAGGCTACCTAAATCGCGACAAGCACAGGACCGTGCGCGTGCGAATTGGGTTTTACTCTGGGTGCGTTGTTGCTGGCGTTTTGACCAGTCGGAGCCGGTGATCTGCCTGTTGACAAATGCAATCAACAATTTCTGTTGGATGGATCATGCATCGGGTGTTTGCTATGATGGTGGCATTGCCGTTGGAGCCGTAGAAGTTCAGGGCTTTAATTTTTGAAAGTAGTTTCGTTTTTGCAGGACGATTAGAAATGTCGGATCCAGTCATCTCAACTTTACGGCAGGTTGTTGCCGACAGCTATGCGCTCATTGGTCAGACGCACCTGTGTCATTGGAATGTGCGTGGTCAATCCTTTTTTTCTCTGCACGCGGCCTTCGAAGCCCAATACACGGAGCTTTTCGCGGCCGTCGACGAAATCGCGGAACGCATTCGTGCGAAAGGTTCGTTGGCACCCGGCGGACTGGCCAATCTGGCAAGACTTGCCGGGATCGACGAGCTGGCCGAAGATGCTTCCGCCCAAGACATGGTGCGGCACCTATTGAAGGCGAACGAAAAGTTACTTGGGGATTTGAAGGCAGCGCGAGACGCGGCTGCAGCGGCGGGTGACTCTGAGACCGAAGATCTCATGATTGCCCGCACCCAAGTCCACGAGAAGACGGTCTGGATGTTGAGGAGCTATCTCGAATAGTGGCCGATCGCCCTTCTGCTGGTGGGTAAATGATTGCGTGTTATTCGCGAGCCTGCACCTGCTAGCATGGTTTCGCCCTGGAATTTGCGGTGTCTGAACACGAAACGTGGGTATGGCGACTTCACTTCGTCAGGTGAAGCTTGGTCGTGCTAGCATTGCAGGTCGATTGCGTTCGACAGTGCAGTGGCTTGAGCGTACAATTCTCGCTTTCGTACCACCAGCAAACAAGTAGCGCATGGAGGTACCCAGTTCATGCAAGGAGTTTCCGTGAATCGTTGCTCACCCAGAGGCTGTGTCCGAATTCGACTCGCCGTTTAATAACGCGAACCTCGGTAAAGTCCAATTTCCGCTGAACCACGACACAGACTAGAAAGACAGGTGTTAATCAACCGCTCGCTAGGACTGGAGGTCAATTTCGAGGTTCTGTTCCCCTGACGAAATCTGGGTAATCAAATCTGATGTCTCAGGGTCCGTGTATTTCAGAGGCACATTGGGGACTTTCAGACGTGTTTGTCTGGACTGTTTTGCCTCACGATCTTTCCGTTGCGGAGGCAACGCCACCACAGTGGCAGTAACATCGCCACTGGGAACCCAAAGGACTTTGAAGCTACCATCAGGTTGAATGTATGCAGTAACGTTTCGTCCAGGAAATTTTGGATGAAAAAAGGTGATTTTACCGCCGCTTAGTGGTTCACCATCCAAACGTACGATTCCCGTAACCTCATTTCCATGGTCTCGCGAACAGCCGATGGCCATCAGCGCCGCCAGCATTATGCACATGGCCAGAACCAGAACGGGACGATTCAACAAAGGGTTTGCTCTGGAATTTGTCACAACATTGCTCTTCAATGAGGAGGAAATATACCTTTAAGATTACGAGCGATTCGCGGGTCAGCCTCGCCGCCGACCATCAACTGCCGAGTCGGTTTGGGCTCGGCGGT
>SLFV01000528.1 GCA_007124075.1 Roseimaritima sp. | reverse complement strand
TTGACGTCGTACAACAAGACGCCATTGCCCCGACTGGGATCAACGGGTTTCAGCAAAAAAAAGTCCGAGCGACATTCCACTTGCCCCGTCGCCGATCGCTCCGCGTGCTGCAGGTCTGCGATCCTGGCATTCGCCTCGGAATCCGGGTCAACCGCAATCGTCAAACGACCATGGATCCGCTCGTAAGGTCCGGTATTGCCAAACGCCTTCCCGCTGGCAAACGGTTCACGCCCCAGCACCTCCACCGCGACGACCTCTGCGTGTACGACATTCACCGGGGTCCACCGCCCAACACCGCCACCAACCAGAACCAGGCAACCCAGCAGTTGCAAACGCAGCAGATTGCTTGAATCGGCAAGCTCAAGGCTCCAGGAACGTAAGTGCTTTCTCATCGAAACGCCGGACAAAAGTTGGAGTTACATCAAGCGGAAGAAAGGTTCGGAAACAGCCTAGCTCTCGATACCTTCCACCCTTTCCTTCCGCCGCAAAGTCCGTGACCTGGCGGAAGCGAAACAGAGGATGGGGCGGGAACAAAACGGGATGGATGACCCAGCGGCGTCTAGGCAGTCTGCGCAGTATACCCGATCGCAACCGGCTGCGTGGATCGCCGGGCCTACAACGGCGCGGGGAGGTCGCGTTTGCGAAAGATCGCCAGTCCCGTTAGGAAGGCGGCGGTTCCGATGGCAATCAACAACGTCGGAAACATCATCGGACCCAACGTTTCCTCGCCGGTCGGCAGCCAGCGAAACGCACCCCAGCCTTCCGCACTGGCGGCCATGGTCAATTTCTGCGGCCGATACAGCGTCAGAAAAGTGGTGTGTTCCAGCCACGCCAATTGTTCCGCGGCTTTTCCCAGCCCGTACATCACGGTTTGGAAGACATAGAAGGCGATCACCACGCCGATGGTGCGCCAGCGGTATCGGTCCCAGCAACTAACCATCATGCTGACTCCAAGCAAAAAGAAACCGAACGCAAACAGGTTAAAGGTCGCCGCCGCAAACAAACCGGCATCGACACGTTCGCTCATCCTCACCACGATCGTTTCCGGCTGCTGCGTGGTCAGTGGAATCGAGATGCCCAGCCATGGAATTCGAAACGAAGGCGGTGCCACGGTTTCTTCGAAGGTTGTCCACTGGCACCCCACCCACATCCCCAGCCAGACTAGCATCACCAGCCCCAACAGCCCCGCAGTCGAAACGCTCAGGTGCGAAAGCATCAATTGAACGCGGCTGATGGGCTGTGACAGCAGCATTTCCAGCGTGCCGCGTCCCAGTTCCCCGCTAACGACATCGGAACCGCGAGCGATACACCAAACCGCAATGCAGGTCACCACGATCGGCTCGTCGAACGTCGCACCGACGCGTCCCAGGTAGGTAATCAGTTGATCGAATTCAATCGGCGAGAATTTCTCGAAATCACGAAACTGCTCGATGATCGTACTGAACTGCTGCATGTCCAGCAGACTGACCACCCAGACTCGCACCCAAGCAAACGCGAACAACGCGGCCGCGCACGCCCCCCACAGCAACGCGGACTGACCGATATACTTCCGACATAGCACTCGGTGGATCATGCTGACGCCTCCACCGCCGCTGCGTGACTGCTGACCGCATCGGTTAGATGATGAACTTCGTCATAAATGGCGCGCAGCCCCAGCGGTTCGACTCGCATCCGCTCCAGTGACAACGAATCCAACCAAGCCAGCAGCGGTGCCAAGTCCCCGGCGGTGTCGATCCGTACCCACTGACGGTCTGGCTCAAATGCGGCAGTGTAATCGGACCAGTGCACCTGATAAGAAAGGTCCTCCGGCGGGCGAACATGCGATGCGTCAGCCCCCAGCGGGAGGCGGGCCAGGATCCGGTGACGCTGTTTCAATTCATCTAGCCGCTGATGCCGAGACAGCAGGCCATGCCGCAAAAAAATAACTTGACCACAAACCTCCTCGATCTCCGCCAATACATGTGACGAAAAAATCACGGTCCGGCCGTCTGCTTGGGCCTCGGAGACGAATTGCAAAACCGTGCCGCGGACCGAGGGATCCAAGTTGGCGGTCGGTTCATCCAGAATCAACAGTGGTGTCCTGGCCCCCAGGACCGCCGCCAACGCCAGCTTTTGACGCATACCGGTCGACATGAAGGCAACGCGTCGCCGCAGGTCCAGTTCCAGCGTCCTGGCGATTCGTAACGATCGCTGCAGGTCGCCAGTGGGCTGCATTTGGGCGAAAAACTCCAGCACCGAATCGCCCCGCATGTGGCGAGGCAAACGCGCATCCCCCGGAAGATAAGAGACCAGTCTCCGCACCGCAACGCTGTCAGCGGCGACCTCGATTCCCCCGACGAAAGCCTGTCCAGCGGTCGGAAACAAATATCCTAGCAACAATCGCAAAAGCGTCGTCTTGCCAGCGCCGTTGGGGCCCAGTAATCCAAAAACCTCTCCGGTCGGGACCGAAAGCGAGCAGTCACGCAGCGCGAAAAACGAGCCATACTGCTTCGTCAGCCCCACAGTTTGCACCTGGGGGGCCGCGGTGGAAGTCAGATCGACGTGGTCGTCGGAACGGGCCATGGGGTGAACTAAACGCTGGAGGAAACCGAAAACATCAGGAATCTACGACAACCAACGATGGTCGGGGCATTAAAGCGGGCTGTCCATAGTTATAAGCGTTGCCAGCCGATTGCCGATAGCCGTTGGGATCATCTCCAGCGGGGGCTGCCGTTCGTCTAGGAGATCGGCCCGATTCATGTTAACCTATAGTACAGCGGTCCCGATCGTTTGTTCCTTACCACAAGGGTTTGTCATGTCGCTGCCGACTCACGTTCCAGTCCTGTTCACTGTTCTGATGACGATCCTCGCCAGCGGTTGTGGGCCGCAACAAACCGCTCGCAATCCGCCGATATCGCAGCTCAGCGATGTTGTTTTCCCAGCCGACCAGCAAGGACCGGAGGTTTCCGGTGACGAGGATGCGGACCAGGGGAAATGGATCGCGTTGTTCAACGGGAAAGATCTGACCGGCTGGACACCGAAGATCCGTTATCACGAGGCTGGTGATAACTTTGCCGATACTTTTCGTGTCGAGGACGGTCTGCTGAAGGTTCGCTACGACGGGTACGAGAGCTTCGGCGAGAAGTTCGGACACTTGTTTTACGATCAACCCTTTTCGCACTACCGGCTGCGCGTCGAATATCGGTTTGTTGGCGAGCAATGTCCGGGAGGCCCAGGGTGGGCGTTTCGTAACAATGGTTTGATGCTGCATGGCGAATCCCCGGAAACGATGACCAAAGATCAAGATTTTCCGACCTCGATCGAGGTCCAATTGCTGGGCGGGGATGGGACCAAACCGCGGACAACCAGCAATCTTTGTACGCCCGGCACCAATGTGGTGATGGATGGCAAACTGATCACCGTGCATTGCACCAGCAGCACATCGCAGACCTACCATGGCGATCAATGGGTGACGGCGGAAGTGGAGGTCCGTGGCAACGAGGTCATTCGTCATATTCTGGATGGTGAGGTGGTATTGGAGTACAACCAACCGCAGCTTGACATGCGCGTTCCGCACTCGCGGGTGCTGGCCGAACGTAACGGCAGCAATCTATTGTCCAGCGGTACCATTTCGATCCAAGCCGAAAGCCACCCTTGTGACTTCCGTAAGATTGAACTAATGGTTCTGGATCCTCCCGAAGACAAGGCGACTGCAAAAGTGATGCAAGATAAGAAAAAGGCTGAGTATAACCCGCTGACAGCCCAGGAAGCCTACGTAATCCTGCGGAAAGGCACCGAACGTGCCTTCACGGGCGAGTACACCGACTTGAAGGAGGAGGGGACCTTCATCTGTCGGCGCTGCAATGCAGCTCTGTACCACAGCAGCGACAAATTCGACAGCCAATGCGGCTGGCCCAGTTTTGATGATGAAATCGAAGGGGCGGTGCTGCGTCTGCCCGATGCCGATGGTCGGAGGACCGAGATCGTTTGCAAAAACTGCGGTGCTCATCTGGGGCATGTGTTTTTGGGGGAGGGGTTCACAACAAAAAATACGCGGCACTGTGTGAATTCCGTCTCCATGCGGTTTATCCCGAAAGGCCAACCATTGCCGCCGATGATTGTTGGCAACGCTTCGGATGCTGAATAATCCCACTAGTCCTGGGACCAATAGTCAATAATGAAAGCGTTGGTTAAACGTTCCCCGGAGCCCGGTTTGTGGATGGAGGACGTTCCCGAACCGGTCGTGGGGGTTAACGATGTTTTGATCCAAG
>SLFV01000571.1 GCA_007124075.1 Roseimaritima sp. | reverse complement strand
TGACGTGACGGCAGGCTTCGACCACCTGTCGAACGCTGAATCCGTTGCCGGTCCCAAGATTGACACACAAACCCTTTCCGGGTTGCAAGCGATCGAGCGCCGCTAGGTGTGCCGCCCCCAGATCGTCCACATGCACGTAATCGCGAATGCAGGATCCGTCGGGGGTTGGGTAATCGTCACCGAAAATCGTAATTTTTTCGCGTTGCCCCAGTGCCACTTGGAGGGTCAGCGGGATCAAGTGCGATTCGGGGTCGTGGTCCTCCCCGATGTTACCGTCGGGCGCCGCGCCCGCAGCGTTAAAATATCGGAGGGCAGCATACGAAAATCCGTAGGCTGTGGCGTAATCGGCCAAGGCCTGTTCGATCACCAGTTTGGTAAATCCATAGGGATTGATTGGTTGCTGCGGAGTCGTTTCGGCAATGGGGATGATCTCGGGTTCGCCGTAGGTTGCCGTGGTGCTGCTGAAAACCAGTTTGAAGACCTTGGCTTGCCGCATTGCTTCCAGCAATTCTAAAGCAGCGATGACATTGTTGCGGTAATACAGCGCGGGATCGTTCACCGATTCGTTGACCAGGGCAAATGCGGCAAAGTGCATGACCGCGTCGATTCTGTAATTTTGCAATGCTTGGGTGACAACGTTGCGGTCGGCCACATCGGTCACAATCAAACGGTCATCCGGGACCGCTTGGCGATGGCCGCGCGAAAGATTGTCCAGCACCCATACCTGGTGGCCCCGGGATCGCAACAACCGCGCACAGTGCGAGCCAACGTAGCCCGCGCCACCAACAACCAAAACGTTCATGTCTAGTTCCTTCGTCAAATAATTCGCAATCCGGCAAACTGCTACCGCTGCGATTCTGGTGAAGCCGCGTAGCAGTCAATACCGATGACGATCGTGAGGGAGCGCGGATTATGTGGTGCAGTAGGGCACCCAGGAAATCGGTTGTTCGCGGACATGAGGTCTGCGGACAACGCACGCCTTCCCGGATGCAACCATCGTGCGATTAACAAAACTGCAGCAACTGCAGCAAGGCGGGCCTGCCAAAGTCTCCGCCACCGGCACGGCCACGCTGTGTGATGAATTTATCGGATATTTACGCGGAGAATGCCACCTGGCAGACAATTCGGTGCAGGCATATCGGCGTGACCTCCGGCGATTTTGCGACTGGGTGGGTTCGCAGCGGTTGGAACAGTTGACGGTTCAGTCGTTGTCCGGCTACGTCGGTTATTTGCATAACGCACAACTGGCGCCAGCCAGCATTTCCCGCAACGTCGTCGCGGTCCGCACTTTCTTCAAGTTCTTGCAACTGGAAGGTCGCGTGACGGAAAACCCCGCAGAACTGTTGGCGGCTCAGAAAATGTGGCAGCGGATGCCGCGGGTTTTAACACATCGACAGGTGGATGCGTTTTTACATGCACCGCGGAAAACCGATAGTTTTTGGCAACGCGATCGGGCGATGCTCGAGGTATTGTATGCCAGTGGCTGCCGCGCCACGGAGACGTGCTTGCTGCGTCTGCCCGATGTGTCGCTGGCGGAGCGGCAGATTCGCTGTGAGGGCAAAGGGGGCAAACAGCGGATCGTGCCGATAGGAACGCGGGCCGTGGAGGCGATTCAGGTCTATCTGCAGGAACTCCGCGATGTCTTGGTGGCTCGGACTCCACACCCTACGGAAACGCTGTTTCTCTCGCGTTCGGGACGCCCGTTGGAGCGGATTCAATTATGGAGGCTGGTCAAACGCTACGCCAAGCGGGCGGGGGTTTCCGCTGATGTTAGCCCGCACAGCCTAAGGCATAGCTTTGCCACGCATCTATTGGCTGGCGGTGCCGATCTGAGGCAGGTCCAAGAGATGCTGGGACACGCCAGTATTCAAACGACCCAGATCTACACCCATGTGGAACATTCGCGATTAAAGAAAGTCCATCAAAAGTTCCACCCACGCGGTTGACGGGTACAGAAAAAAACACCGCAATCGGCTAAACTGATCGCCGTGTTGGTTTGCAAGGAAGAAGCGAAGCAACGCAAGATCAATGACCTTACTGATCATTCGTTTCCCCCGGCCGCGGACCGCACGGGGTATCGCCATGAAATACCTGCCAATGAGCTAAGGTTAGCAGGCCGGTTATTGGTTGGACGTTCCTTCGGGCGGGGTTGTTCGTTTTTCTTCGGGAGTTGTTGGAATGTTGCGGATTGCAGTGCATGGTGCCGCTGGGCGGATGGGCCGGCGCGTTGTCGCCCTGGCGACCGAAGATCCCGCCGTGCGGTTGCTGGCGGCGGTGGAACGCGACGGGCACCCAGCACTGGGACAAGACGCTGGCGTGTTGGCCGGGGTGGGGGACCTGGGGGTCTGTCTGGCCGATACGTGGCCTAGCGAAATCGATGCCGTGATCGACTTTTCGCTTCCGGATGCCGTCGACCTGGTGGTCGGCAAAGCGGTGCAGACCAAGACGGCGCTGGTCATGGCAACCACGGGATTGACCGCCGCTCACCACGCCGCATTGCGGGCAGCCAGCGAAAAGATTGCGATCGTGTGGGCCCCCAGCATGTCGCTGGCGGTAAACCTAAGCATGCGGTTGGCGCAACAGGCTGCAAAGAGCCTGCGGGATGTTCACGGGGGCGTGGATATTGAAGTTATTGAACGGCACCATCGGTTCAAGGAAGACGCTCCCAGTGGGACGGCGTTGCGGTTCGGCGAATTGTTGGCAGAGACGATCCGCGAGACAACTGGGACCACGACGGTCCAACATGTACATGGACGTCAGGGGAACACAGGGGCGCGGCAGTCGCACCAGATCGGCTACCATGCAATTCGCAGTGGAGACAATCCTGGGGAGCACACGATCGTGTTTGGGATGTTGGGTGAAACCATTGAATTGAAAGTGGCCGCTTCGAACAGGGACTGCTACGCCAGCGGCGCGGTGACGGCTGCAAAGTGGTTGGCGGGGAAATCGCATGGGCTGTATTCGATGTTTGACGTGCTGGGACTGTAGGGATTGGTTTGGAATGAACTGCGGCTTGATGTTTCCCAAAGGCTGCGGATAAAGGCGGCAGACAATCAATGGCCAGATGCGAACAGGGTTACCTCTGTCAGGTTTGCGGGGCGGAGGTTGAAGGGATTGCCGAAAGCGATTTGTATTTGCGATATGTGATCGGCGATCTGGATCCGGAAGTTTTGCATACGACACCGGAACGACATTTGGCATGCAATCCCGTGTTGGCGCAATTCATCGATCATCCCCGTTTTCCGCCGTTGTTCGCCCAGCCCCCGTTTGATCGTCGCGATTTGGATGCGGAGTTTGTACGACAACGACAACGCCTGGTGACACGCGGTTACGAGCGTCTGCTGGAATTGGCTGCCGCCGGGGGCGAGGCGGATGTAACGGGCTATCCGCTGCCGGAAGCGGCGATAAAGTATCGGGGCGAGGCGGAATCGGCCGGTCACGACCACCAACGTTCAGAAAAGCTTCAGTCAAGGAAACCGACGTGACGACTCCGATTTTTCAACGCGGTTTCCTGAGTTTGCTCGCGACCCAATTCCTGGGGGCCGCCAATGATAATCTCCTGAAGGGGGTGTTGACCTTCATGGTGATTGAGCGAGGGATCTGGGAAAACCAGTTAGGCACCGGTGGGCAGGCGATCGTGGGGGTCTGTTTTACCTTGCCTTTTATCCTTTTCTCGGGCTATGCAGGGCAACTGGCCGATCGCTTTTCGAAGCGTGACTTGAGCATGGCGATCAAGGTTTTCGAAATCCCGATCGCGCTGGTGGCGGGACTGGGGTTTGCGATTGGTAATCTTTGGATCACCCTTTTCGCCCTGCTGGCGTTGACGGTGCAAAGCACATTTTTCGGGCCCGCAAAATATGGCATGATTCCGGAGTTGGTTGATGAGCGATCGTTAAGCCGGGCCAACGGTACGATCAATATGATGACCAATATCGCTGTCATCGTGGGTACGTTGGCGGCCGGCCTGGTTAGTGACCTGTACAATCCACCACAGCCTCAGCAGCAACCGGCTGGCGAGGGTATGTGGTTGCTGCCGGGAACAGTGATGGTGTTGCTGGCAATTGCCGGCCTGATCACGGTAGCCTTTTTGACGCGATTGCGACCCGGAAATCAGCATTTACAGTACGATTACCATCCGTTCCGGACCTATATCGATTCGATCCGCGAGATGGCGAAGACGCCCATGCTGCTGGTCATGATGGCGTGGGGGTACTTCTTCATGCTGGCGGGAATCGCACTGTTTATTTTGCCGGAAT
>SLFV01000119.1 GCA_007124075.1 Roseimaritima sp. | reverse complement strand
TGATCGCCCGCAGGTGTAAAGGCTACGGCGTTTACCGGTATCGCCAGGGGGTACGTGTCCGGCGGTTGGGGGTGGCGGGGTGCGGGCACCACGAAGGTCAATTCAAGCTGCGGGTCGGCCCCATCAAAGAGGGCACCCGCTGCCAGCCAGCGGCGTACCTGTTCGATTTCGTCGGTTGACAAAGGCTCGCTGCCCTCGGGCATCCGCTCGCCAACGTCTGTGGTTATCAACCGCCGCAACAATTCGCTGTCCTGCTCACCTTCCACAGCGACGGGCACCAACCCGGAGTCACCGGGTTTTACCAGTTCGGCAAACGTATCAACGCGGTAGTTTCCTTCGGCCTTCTTGGCGTTGTGGCAGGAGGAACAGTGCTGCAACAGGATCGGAGCCACGTTGCGACTGAACTGGATCGCTTCCTGGCTGCGGACTTCACCGCAACACACTGCCGCAACCCCCAATAGGGTCACACCCACCCAGGCGAGTGCGCCGGTGATCGGTGGGCACTTTCTGATCTTCGGGACCGCGGGTAGGGGGCACAGGACTGCGGAAGGTCGTGCTATTTTCACGAGGAATCACCTGGAGGTTGGACACATGCACATGCAGTGCCGATCAGTGCTGAAACAGAAATTCATCGGTATTAATTAACGCCCAATAGACGTCTTCCATACCCACCGCAACGTCCTCCGCGTGTTCGCAATGCTGCGCTGCCACCTGCAGTTCCTGCTCCGAGGGATATCGGCACAGCGCGGTCAGATACAAGTCCTGAATCACGTCGTTTAAGGATTTTCCTGCGGCCAGCGCGCTGCGAAACCGTGTCTGGGGATCCCGCAATTTGTCGTGGATGGTGGTTCCGTTGAATAATTCGATGGCCATCCCCAAGTTGGAATCATCCACCCTTTCGCAGGCGCAAACCGTGGTCCGTTCGGGCTGTCCGAAAACTTTCAGGAAATCGACCTTGACCACGTCGGGAGCTGGTAGGTGCGTCGCGAGGGTCCCCGGCGGCAGGTTTCCGAACTTCGTTTCCAAGCCCGTGGTATGATTGATTGCATCCAATAATTGCTCCGCGCTTAGCAGTCGCGGTCGCTGGTGTGAAAAGTACTGCAAGTCATCTTGGTTTAGCGGGGTCGTCTGGGAACTAGCTTGGTAGGTGTGACTGTTCATGATGACTTTCAAGATATGCTTGCGATCAAAACCCGCTTGCACAAAATCGGCCGCCAATGCATCTAGCAAGGCTTCGTTGGAGGGCGGATTGGAATCACGAAAATCATCGATCGGATCGACAATGCCCCGCGCGAACAATTGCGCCCAAATCCGATTCACCTCCATCTTAGCAAAGTAAGGATTGCTCGGTTCGATCAACCACTGGGCAAACGTTTGTCGACGGTCGGCAGCATCGTCCACATCAATACTGCCCCGCACCGGTAACCACGGTTTCAGCTTTTCTCCGGTTCGTGGTTGCACCACGTCGCCGGTTGCGGCGGTCCAGACAAACATTTCACCGGGGCGCTGCGTTTTCCGCCGCTGAACGCGATGAAAAAACGCCCCTAGGCCGTAGTAGTTATCTTGTGTCCAGCGTTCGAACGGATGGTTGTGACATTTGGCGCATTGCAATCGGGCTCCTAAAAAGACCTGCGAAACGTTCTCCACACACTCATTCATGTCGGTGGCGGTACGATAAAAGTTCGCAGCCGGGTTGGCCCACGTGCTGCCGCTGGCGGTCAGCAATTCCTCCGCAAATTGGTCATACGGCAAGTTGTTGCGAAAGGCCTCCTGAACCCACCGATGATATTTGTAAACGCCATCATCCCCCACGCCTTTGCCCGTCATTTTCAGCAGGTCACCCCACTTTAACGCCCAGAACTTAGCGAACTGGTCGCGCTGCAACAACTGCTCCACCAAACGGGCACGTTTGTCTGGACTCGGATCCGCCAAGAACGCGGCGCTGGCTTCCGGCGCGGGCAAGACCCCAATTAGATCCAGCGACGCTCGCCGCAGGAATTCCGCATCGGAGCAGGGCGGCGCCGGCACAAACTGCAGTTGTTGTAGTTTCTGATAGACCAGTTCGTCCACATAGTTTGCCGGTTCAGACGCCTTCCAGGCAAAGCCGGGAATCTGCTGAATGAACATCAGCGGCACCGCTTCAATATGCTCCAGAAACCGGACCAAAATCACCGTTTCGCCGCGTTGATGGGGCGTGACCAAACCGTGGGGGTCCACCGTCGCGACCGACATATCGGAACTTTCATACGCGACCAAATGGGTCACGTCTCGCTGCATGCCGTCGGAAAAATGCGCGATTGCCGCAATCTGCTGCGTTCCGGCTTCCAGTCGCAACACCCGTTTCCGAGCGGGCTTAACCTCCAACCGTACACACCGCGCCGCATCGGCCGGATCGGTGGGGGCACCTTGGGCGATCCAGTCACGCAGAATCCGATAGGCTTCGTCGTCTACCTTCAATTGCTTGCCACCCCCGTGACTGACTTTCATCAGCGGCTTTTGCAGCAGTAAGCTTTGGTCCGGTTCGATCGGGTTCAAGCGTCGTCCGTAGTCTTCGCGAATCAAAGTCAGTTCGTCCAGTTGGCGATCAAACGCGCGCAATGACAACCGGAACATCCCCTTGCCGCTGGGCGATCCGTGACAGGCGCCCGAATTACAACCCTGTTTGGATAACGCCACTAAGACTTCGTTTTCAAACGCGACTGCGCGACCAACCGCGGTGCCCGCTACGCGCAGCGGAATTTCCGCGTGCTGCGCACCGACCTGCACCACCAGATGGGTTTGCCCATCGGCTTTGGCAAACACGGAGGTCCCGCGGATTTCTGCTATCTGCGGATCGGCCACGGTAATCCGCGCGTCACGCGTCCAGTCCCGTGGCGTCCCCTGTTTGTCATAGCCAGTGACCACAAGCTGCTGCCGATCGCGGTTGCCCGCCAATGCCACCTCCGGGGGGAAAACTTCGATCGACTGTGGTGCGGCAATAACCGCCAGCGGTTGCGATTGTCCTTCCCCTTGGTACGTCTGCCCCTGGTAGGTCGAACGAATTACATAGGGCAACACGATCGGTTCCGTGACGTCCAGATGAGCCGCCAGGCGGATTGGGAGGGGAACGGTGGTTTGATCTGCGGCGATTTCCAGCGATGGCGGCGTGCCAAAGCCTACATCGTCGGCACCGGGAAAGGTCACCGTTAGCGGCTGTGGGTCGTCTCCCCGACGCACCACCTGCAGCGTCAATTCCGCGTTCCCGCCCGCGATTAACGGCACATCGCCCGCGCGAATATCAGAATCCGGCGAAGCGGTTTGAATCACCAAGCTAGCCGGATCAAACCATTGCAGCGGAATATCGATCTTGACCATGCGTCCTCGATTCTGATGTTCCGCGTAGGCCAACAGGGAAAGCTGGGTCGGTAGCGATTGTGGATCGACCGCAGCATCGTCCGCACGGGTCCACTTGATTTGGTAAACATCGGCCTGTTGGGTGCTTTCCAGCGGCCCCTGGTTTGCTTCCGGATTTCCCATCACCACCACCTCGCCTTTGAAGGCTTCTTGAATCCGTTTCAAGTGCAAGGTTGCTGCGTGCTGGGGCACCGGTCGAGCGAGTCGGATCGGTTCAGCAGGCTCCAGCGTGAACCAGGGATCGCCGGCCGCGACACCACTGCACACCAGCGTCCCGTTTCGCCAGTGGATCGGAAACGGCGCATGCGGCGTCTTCAACCGCTGCCAAGCGATACTATCCAGGTCGGCAGTCACCGCCGCATCCTCAGTGGCCCGGCCCTGCACGCGGAGAATCCGTTGGGCGTCATTCGTCCACTGGTTGTCCGCCATCACATAGATCCGAGCATTGTTGGCAGATCCCGCAACGCGTGGATTCACAATCCGCAGACCAGGTGGTGCATCCAGCAGCTCCAGCTCGATTTCACCTGCATAACCAAACCGTTGCACCTGAAGGTCAAGAGCCACCGCTCCCTGACCGCTTTCCACGTCAAAACGCTGCCGGACGGCCGCATCGGGTTTTAGTTCGAGCGCAAACCCGCCTGCTGGCACCACCTGGACCACATATCCGAATCCCGCTCCGCCCCGGCCCAGCAGATCGCTGACTTCCAACTGATAAACCCGATCGTCTGGAAAGGCAAACTGGAAGCTCCATTCATCCGTCTCGGCCACCTTCGCTTGTGCCACCTGCCCACCGGATTCATCCAGCAACCGCATGCCTAACGTCGTCACGCAGCCCAGGCTACGTTCCCGCGCTGCAATCCGGACCATCGTCCCCTTCACACCCTGGATGGGATAGCGATCCGGTTGTCCCGACTGACGTAGCTGGCCCGTAATCGTGACCGGAAACATCAACGGCGTCGCCGCAGTCGCAGTCGGCTTGTCTGCATCTTCTACTTGCTGGTGCACCGGAGCGTCGGCAACCAGGATCGGGACCCAAGCCGAAGCCTGACCTTCTGCGAAGGTGGTGGCTACCGTGGTGACGGTGTTCGCAGCAAAATACTGCCCGTCGACCGTTTGGGGCAAAGCATGTTCCCCGTCGGGACCGACGAAATGGACCGTGGTGGTTTTCCCCGCCGCCACCGCCGGTGGGAACGCGTGACGCAAAACGGGAAAATCGCCGATCCGCAGCAGGTAGGGCAAGCCGCCGGTGTAGCGATTGTCGTGGACTTCAAGCCCGTATGTGCCCGCGGTCGCGAACGTATAGGAAAAACGACAATCCGGACCGACCTCATCCCCACCCGCCACGACCAGCACCCGCCCCTCGGGGTCGTACAGCCGAACCACGGGATCCATTTTCGATTCGATCGCCTGCGTTAGGACCTCCACGGCAATCCGTTGGTTCGCAGCAACGTCGAATTTGAAAAACGAACTTAGCGGACCCTTGCTGCTGCCTTCCACTACCGTCATTGGAACGATCACCTCCGCCTCCTGCAGCGACACGTTGCCGGACGGTTCGGCCCGTGGCGGTAAATCGTCCGCCAGCAAAATGATCGGATCCGCAGAACCGGTCGCCGTTGCGATCCAAATCCCCAGCGGCCCTAGCGGCTGGCCTACCGGTAACTGCACATCCAGGGTCACCTGTTCCGCCGTGATGGCAACCACATCGATCGTGGCCCCGTCGCGAGGGGTCGTCACCCGCAGGGGTTCGGAAAACCCTTTGCCCGTCAGTGTCACCCGCGTGGTAGCCCCGGGCAGGCATGACCGCGGGAATACGGAACTGACTGTCGGCTGAGCGACCGCGGCAGCGGCCTGCAAGAGGAACCACACTCCCGCCGCCGCAACCAAGCCGGAAATACGCATCGGTTTGATTCCATCAAGTAACTGCATTATCAACCAAGCCCCACGATCGGAGTACCGTGATAAATAGGGTGAGGACGATCCTGGGCATCGTGCCAAACCGCCGTGCTGGGGATCCCTAACGCGTGATAAATCGTCGCCGCAAAATTCTCCGGCGTAACGGGCTGTCGCGAGGGGTAAGCCCCCAACGCATCGGTCGCCCCAATCACCTGGCCGCCCTGCACCCCGCCCCCGGCAAACCACACCGATTGCGCCGCCCCCCAGTGATCGCGTCCCGGCAAACGGTAGTGTTTTTCCAGCAATGAAATCTTGGGGGTGCGTCCAAATTCGCTGGCCATCACCACCAAGGTTTCGTCCAATTGACCGCTGGCATGCAGATCGTCCAACAAGGCCGAAATCGCGCGGTCGGTGGGGGGGAATAGCTTGTCCTTTAAATGCGGAAACGCATTGCCGTGGGTGTCCCAGGTTTCATCGTTACCTAGATTCACCTGAATCAAATTCACGCCAGCGGAAACCAAACGCCGCGCCATTAGCAGCGACCAGCCAAACGCGTTGCGACCATAACGGTCCAAATCCTGCGGATCGGCGGCGGTGACATCTAGGGTTTGATGCAGCTTGGGGTCGGTCAATAAGGAAATCGCATCTTGCCTTAACCGGTCTAATTCCGCCGTTTCTGCAAACCGAGTCAACGCCAGGCGTTGCTGACGCAGCGTTTCCAATAATTCCAACCGACCGCGAACCTGACGCATCCCCAGTCCTTCAGGCAGGTTCAACTGAGGGGCCTGAAACACCCGCGGGTCCGCCTTGCCACGTTGTTGGTGGTCGAAAGAAAATTCCGGATACGCACCGTAGGAGCTGTTATGGAACGGTGACGCCTGGATACGCCACGGATCGCGCTGGGGGCCCATTTGCCCCGCGTCTTGTCCCGGGATGACGCGGCCCGACGAATGAACCAGTCGTTCCGGTAACACCACCGCCGGAGGCAGATTGTTTTTGGGCTGTGTGGCGTGACCGGCAACCGCAGCGATCGAGGGGTAGTCCGTGCGACTGGGCTGATTGGGGCTGAAACCGGGCGGCAGCGTGGTGCGGCCCGTCAGCATGATATGGTGCGCGGCCGAATGCTCGTTGGAACCATGCGTCAAGGAACGGCACAGCGACCACATCGGGCTCCGCTGGGCCAACATCGGCAGGTGTTCGCAAATCTGCAAGCCCGGCGTGCGCGTGGCGATCGGCTGGAACTCGCCGCGGACATCCTCCGGGGCGTGGGGTTTCATGTCAAAGCTTTCGTGCTGGGACAGCCCGCCGGACAAAAAGACAAAGATGCACGACTTGGCCTTTCCTGCTGGCAGCACACCGTCAGCCGACTCCGCCTGCCGCAGCCCCACGAGGTGGTTGATCCCCAGCCCCAGCAAACCAATCGCGCCAATTTGCAACGATTGCCGACGGCCTAAGCGCGGATGCCCGGCGGACATGTCTCCCACGCAACAAGTGTGCCCAGCCATGCTCATACTGATTGTCCTGTGTACAGGGGAGCGATAACGTTTCCATTGAGCAAGTAGTGCGGTCGCTGCAGCGGATCGGTGATGGTGACATCGTGCGCCACACCCAACGCATTAAACAGCGTGGCACAAACATCCGCTGGCGAAAACGATTGTGTTACCGGATACGCAGCCTGCAGATCGGTTTGACCAATCACTTGTCCCCCTTGCACCCCGGCTCCGGCGAACAGCCCGCTGTAGGCATGCGCCCAGTGGTCGCGTCCGGCAATGGTTTGCCCCGGCAGCGTCGAGACCTTGGGGGTTCTGCCAAATTCGCCCATCACCATCACCAAGGTTTGGTCCAGCAACCCGGTTGTTGCTAGATCCTCCATCAAGGCTTCAAGGCCCTGGTCCAGTTGCGGCAACAGCGTATTTTTCAACCGTCCCCAATTGTCCACGTGGGTGTCCCACGTTTGCACAATTCCCATCGTGGCTTGAACGATCGGAACCCCGGCTTGGATCAACCGGCGGGACAGCAGTAATGACTGCCCAAACTTGTTCCTGCCGTAGCGATCACGAACGTCGTCCTTCTCGCTGCCGATTTCAAATGCTTGGACCACCTTACCCGATGTCAAAATCTGATAGGCGACATCCTGCTGCTGTCGCAGCGCTGCCGCATCAGTGGCCTGCCGCCCCGCCGGTGTCCGGTTTAGTTGATCCAGTAAGGTCCGCCGAGAAGTCAATCGTTCCGCCGTCATTCCCTCCCGCATACTCAGGGCCGCCATCCGAAACCCGTCCGCGTTGGGGTCGCCATTGATCTGCCAGGGATCATGTTTGGGACCAAGAAAACCAGCATGTTGGCCGGGCCACGTCAGCGGGCCTTCGATCAAGTAATTGGGCAGGGACACACCCGATGGAATTCCGTCGTTGCGTGGGCGAACAAAATCCAACGCGGCGGCAAAGTTCGGGAAGTCGCTCCGCGATTCCACGCGATCCAAATCGCTGCCCCCCCGCGGCAACGGCGTCGGACGCCCGGTCAGCGCCACGTGTGTGGCCAACAGATGGTTGTGTTCGCGATGAGCCATCGTCCGCAAAATCGCCCAGCGGTCGGCCTGTTGCGCCAATTTTGGCAAGTGTTCACAAAATCGAACCCCCGGAATTTTGGTCCCAATCGTCCCGAACTCGCCTCGAACTTCCTCCGGCGCGTCGGGCTTGGGGTCTACCGTATCTAGTTGGCTGGGGCCACCACTGAGCATCACCAGCAACACCGACTGGGCTTGACCCCGCCCCGGTGCATCCCGCAGCGGATCGGCCAGCGCGTTGGGACCGGCCAGGAAGCACCCAGCGACGCCGCCTCCACCCACGCGTAAAAAACCTCGCCGGTCCAGCGCATACAGCGGTTTCATGATCGACTCCGGTAGGAAGGATTGAGTCACAGGGGAGGGGATGCCGCACAGGGCGGCCAGGGCGAATCTCAGCGGAGTATACCAACTTTTCCCCACTGCCGCCCTGGAAAGTTCCTGCACCGCAAGAGCCCCGTGGAACGCGAAGCGAGTCTGCGACTCAACCCGTGTCCAGTATTGCGGCAACCGCCAGCAATTTCAAGCGTTTACCGCACAGCCACGTCGCTCAGCCAGCCGGGGTCGACAACCAAGTGATTTCGAGCCAAACTTCGGCGCGGACAGACAATCGTCGGGCACGGTCCGTACATCTGGCTCGCACGGCGAGGGATTGGCAAAAGTTAACGAAAGAGGGAACGCCCGATTTCGCGTTCCTGAAGGATGTACGCGAGGATGTTAATCGCGGCTGTGCGTTTCACCGAGACCGGGCTGCTGAGTTCTGGCTGCGTGAGCGGTTGAGGTTCCTAAGTGCTGTCAAGGTTTCACACGAGAAGGCAACCACACTGCAGTATCAATCCAGACGCGCTGTCGACATACCGGTGAAAAACACCAACGACGCACTCCTGGCAGGCAGATCTCTGCCGGTAATTCCCGCTGCAAGGGGGCGGAAAAGACCAACAAAAACGAACATGATTGATCTCGAATCGCGAAAACTCGCTACAATCGCAGGAGGTCCCAGCAGGGTTGAACCGTGCGCTGTCAATGTTGTCGTGGGTGTTTGTTTTTGTGCGGCGATGTGGAACCGCCTGCTTTGCCGAATCCAACGTCCGCGATGGAGCTTCCGGCCGCATAGGCCCAGGGGGCTGATCCTGATTCGTTCCCGCCCTTTGATTGAAGTGTTCGACATGCGTTATCGCTTCCTCGTAACGCCCCTTGCCTGCTGTTTGTGCTTGACTTGGGTCGCTCATTGGCTTCCGGTAACGGCGTTGGCAACCGAGCGTCCCACCAGCGATCCGACCGCATTGCCAGGGGCCGGATTGACGTTCGAACGAGACATTCGCCCCATCTTGCGCGCCCATTGTTGGGATTGCCATGGTGCAGTGGATGAAGTCGATGGAAATTTGGACCTGCGGCTGGTGCGTTTGATGGTTGCTGGTGGTGATTCCGGCGCGGCGGTCGCGGCGGGTGCCCCCGAGGCCAGTCTGTTGATCCAGCGGGTGCGTCAGGGTGAAATGCCGCCGGGAGAAGCCAAGGTTTCGCCAGCCGAACTTGAAATTTTGGAGCACTGGATTGCGGCGGGGGCGAAAACCGCGCGGCCTGAACCCAAATCGATTGGCCCTGGGCTGCCGATCCTACCCGAAGACCGCCAATGGTGGGCGTTCCAACCGCTGCGACGTCCCGAGGTTCAGCCGCGAGCGGCTGACCGTACGATCCCCGATTCACCACCGGCCGAGACATCGGCAGCTCAAGCACGGACCCCAATCGATACGCTGTTGTTGCAGTCGATGCCTGAGGGGCTGCGTTTTTCTGCCGACGCCGATCGACGGGGGCTGGCGATTCGGCTTTATTTCGACCTGATCGGTTTGCCGCCCACGCCTCAGCAGCTAGCCGACCACCTGCGTGATCGGTCCCCCGATGCTTACGAACGTTTGGTGGACCAACTGCTGCAGTCGCCGCACTACGGGGAACGTTGGGGACGCCACTGGCAGGACGTCGCCGGGTACTGCGATTCCGAAGGCCGGACCGCAGCCGACGCGCCGCGCGCTTGGGCCTACAAATATCGCGATTATGTGATCGGGTCGTTCAATGCCGACAAGCCACTGGACCAGTTCATCCTGGAACAGCTTGCTGGCGACGAACTGGCCGGGCCCCTCGACGGCGATCTAACTCCCCAGCAGATTGAATGGTTGACGGCCACCGGTTTTTTGCGGATGGCCGCCGACGGAACCGGCAGCGGGGACAATTCCGAGGAAGCTCGAAATCTGGTGATTGCCGATGCCCTGAAAATCGTCAGCAGTTCGTTGTTGGGTTTGAGTTACGCCTGCGCCCAGTGTCACGACCATCGTTATGATCCGATCTCGCACACGGATTACTTTGCCCTACGTTCGGTGTTTGAACCCGCATTGGATTGGAAAAACTGGAAAACGCCGGCTCAACGGTACGTATCCCTCTACACCGCCGATGATCGTGCAGCGGCTGCCCAGATCGAAGCCGAAGCTCAATCGCTGGTTGCGGAGCGTGATGAAAAGCAGAAACGCTATCTGGCCGAGGCCCTGGACCAGGAATTGCTGAAGTATGAATCACCGCTGCGGGAAGAATTGCGTCAAGCTTACGAAACGGCCGCCGACAAACGCACCGAGACCCAGCAGGCGCTTCTGGCCCAGCATCCAAGCGTGAACATCACCCCGGGGGTGCTGTATCAATACAACCAAGTCGCGGCGGACGATTTGAAGCAAGATGCCCAACGGATCGCGGCGATTCGCACCCGCAAACCGCGGGAGGAATTCTTGCGCGTCCTGACCGAACCGGTGGGGCATGCTCCGACGGCGCAACTGTTTCACCGCGGTGATTACCGTCAGCCTCGACAAACGGTTGCTCCGGCGGCTCCGGCCATCCTGTGCCCGGAAGACACCTACCTGAGGTTTCCTACCAACGACGAAACGTTGCCTACCACCGGTCGTCGCCGCGCCTTTGCCGGCTGGCTGACCGGCAAGGAAAACCCGATCACCGCCCGTGTGCTGGCCAATCGAATCTGGATGCATCTGATGGGTCGCGGATTGGTGGCCACCCCGGGCGAATTTGGGCGATTGGGTGCGGAACCGACCCACCCTCGGTTACTGGATTACCTGGCGACCGAATTGATCGCGGGGGACTGGAGCACCAAACGTCTGCAGCGGTTGATCGTGACTTCGACCGCCTATCGACAATCAGCGAAGCGAGACCCCGCTATGGCGGCGATCGATGACGACAACCGCTATTACTGGCGTGCGTTCGTGAAACGCTTGGATGCCGAAGTCGTGCGTGACCGTTTGCTGGCGACCACAGGCCAATTGGATTCGGCGCTATTTGGTCCCGCCACCCCGATCAAGGAAGACGATACCGGGCAAGTGATTGTGGATTCCGATAATCGGCGGCGGAGTGTCTACATCCAACAACGCCGCAGCCAGCCGGTGGCGATGTTACAAGCCTTTGACGCTCCGGTAATGGAAACCAACTGCGAAATCCGCCCATCCTCCACCGTGGCAACCCAGTCGCTGATGTTGATGAACAGCGATTTCATTTTGGCACAAGCGTCCAAGCTGGCGCAGAAAATAGCATCCCGCCCTGCGGATGCCGCGGCACCGGGCGAAACGATCGACCTGGCAGGCCTGCCGCTGTTGCAGTCCCGATACCAACCTGCCTGGCAACTAGGGTACGGTGCGATTGAAATGCCAACGCTGGAATCACCAGCGACGGCGGCACAGGGACCGGACGCCGCTGATGCCTCCGCCGTGGTCCGCTTCCATCGCTTGACCCATTTTGAATCGGGGACGTGGCAAGGCAGTGCCCAGCGGCCTGATCCGAAAATCGGCTGGGTGCTGTTGAACGCCAGCGGCGGTCACACGGGGACCAACCCCGATCATGCGGCGATCCGGCGGTGGACGGCGCCGCTGACGGGAACGGTTGGAATCACGGGCTTACTGCAGCATCCCAGCGAAGGCGGCGATGGAGTTCGGGGACGGATCGTTTCGTCCCGCAGGGGCGTGGTGGGTGACTGGATTGTGAAGCAGGCCGCGGTCGATACGGCGGTGCAGGCCTTGGAAGTGGTGGCGGGCGACACGCTGGATTTTGTCACGGATTGTCGCCAAAACGTGACTTCGGATTCGTTCCACTGGGTCGTTGAGATCGTATTGACCCAGGCCGATGGGCAGGTGGCCACGTGGAAATCGAATCAAGGATTCCCGGGGCCCGCAGCGGATCGATTGGAACTCCGTCCGGATCACCTGGTCCGGGCCTGGCAATCCGCATACGGTCGACCACCGACTACGGATGAGCTGGGACTGGCGATCGAATTCATCAACCAACAATGTCAGGAAATGACCCTCCGACCGCGTGAATTGCCAGCGGGGGGTTCGCCTCCGCTGCAAGCGTTGGCCAATTTGTGTCAGGTGTTGCTGACTTCCAACGAATTTTTGTATGTGCACTGACAGTCGATTTCGGAAGCAGGCGTTATGGCCGTTTTCGGGACGTCCCTGCATCCCGCCCCGTTTGATTCGCCTGTTCCTTTGGTAAAGAGGTCCGTTCAAAATGAAGATGCCCGCATCGCGACGCAAGTTTCTGGTGGAACAGGCTATGGGGTTGGGCAGTGTTGCCTTGGCTTGGCTGCTGCAGCAAGACAACCTGTTGGCTTCTTCTGCCAAATTGCCCAAGGACACCGTGGCTCACGACTTGAAACCCAAGCCCACGCACTTCCCCGCACAAGCGCAAGCGATGATTTCCCTGTTTCAACATGGCGGCCCGTCGCATGTGGATCTGACCGACCCCAAACCGGAACTGACCAAGGCGGACGGTACCGATTACGCGGGCGACATCAAATACAGCTTTGTTAATCGCGCCAGCAAGAAGCTGCTCGCCAGCCCCTGGAAGTTCCAACCGCGAGGTCAATGTGGGACGGAAATTTCGGAACTGTTGCCGCATTTGGCGGAAATTATCGATGACGTGTGTCTGATTCGATCCATGCACACGGGGGCCAATGGACACGAAGTTTCGATTCGTTACTTCCACGGCGGAATCCCCGGTGTCTTGGGCCGCCCGACGCTGGGATCGTGGTTGGCGTACGGGCTGGGCAGCGAAAGCCAGGATTTACCTGCATACATGGTTTTAACCGACCCTGGTGGACCTCCCGTGGATGGGGTGCACAACTGGACCAACGGCTTCATGCCTCCGCTGTATCAAGGCACGGTCCTGCGGCCTAAAGAGCCGCGGATTTTAAACCTGGATGCGCCAGCGCACCTGCAAGGCCGTCTGCAAGCCCAAAACCTGACGTTGCTGCAGCAGTTGAATCGACGCCACCTAGACTTGTTACCGGGCGAACGGGACCTGGAAGCCCGCATCGCCAGTTATGAATTAGCCGCAGCGATGCAAACGGCCGCGCGGGAAGCGTTGGACATTTCCCAAGAAACGGCCACAACGCATACGTTGTACGGGCTGGGTCAGCCGGAAACCCGCGAATACGGTACGCGGTGTTTGATCGCCCGGCGATTGGTGGAACGGGGCGTGCGGTTTGTACAATTGTTCCATAACGGGCAACCATGGGACAACCACAGCAACATTAAAACCGGCTTGCCCAACATCTGTCGCAAGACCGACCAGCCTGCGGCCGCACTGGTGAAGGACCTAAAACAACGGGGTATGCTAGATTCGACGATTGTGCATTGGGGGGGCGAAATTGGCCGTTTGCCAGTGACGGAAGACCATGGCGGTGATCCGGCAAAGGTTGGTCGCGATCACAACGGCCAGGGTTTCAGCATCTGGCTGACCGGGGGCGGGATCAAAGGAGGCACGGTTTATGGCGAAACCGACGCGTTTGGACACAAAGCGGTGACCGATGTGGTTACCCCCAATGACTACCAAGCGACCTTGCTGCACCAGTTTGGGATCGATCACAACGAGTTAACCTACCAGCACAACGGCCAAGAACAAGCCATCACCAACCATCGGGGCGCTCGCGTGGTGCGAGAAATTTTGGCATAAGGGCGTCCTTCCGCGAAAACCGCCTCTGGATTGCGGTCGTTCTGCCGCTTTGTCACGTCACGCAGCATGGTCGCCAACGGCAGACAAGCTTAAAAATCGCGGCCAGTCATCGCTCGGCTTGTGCTGCTTGTAAGCATTGCCCGAAAACGTCCTCGTCCACGTTGCGACCGCTGATCAGCAGGACGATGTCACCGGTTCCATCCAGCGAGATTTCGCGCCGACGCAGCGCAGCGACCGTGATGGCCCCTGAAGGTTCCACCCGCAACCCATGGTGCTGGTACATCCACGCCATGGCTTGTTTCACCTCCAGTTCCGAGGGAGTGACCACGGTAGCGACCGTTTTTTGCAGGATCGGCCAATTATGAACTCCCACGTCGTAGGAAAGCAGCCCATCGCAAATACTTTGCGGATGCTCGATTCGAGTCCGCTGCGAAGCTTGCAGTGATTGTCGAAAGTCGTCCGCCCCCGCCGGTTCCACTCCGATGATTTCGGCTTCAGGAAAATGATGTGCGATGGCCAACGCGTGTCCCGCCATCAAACCACCGCCACTGACGGCTGAAAAAAAGTGCGACAGTTGCCGCCCTTCGGCGGCCAGCGCCGCTGCGATCTCCAGCCCCCCGACTCCGTTGCCAGCAATCACTGCTGGATCATCATAAGGATGCGCTGCAACCGCTTGCTCCTGCTGATTGATCTCGTGTGTCAAACGATCCCGTTGACCTGTGAGGTGATCGGTCGCCAGATCAAAGGTTCGGATCTGCGCCCCGAAGGAGCGAGTAATGTTCGTCTTCACTTGGGGAGCTGTACTGGGCATTACGACGATCACACGCTTTCCATATTGTTGGCCCGCATAGGCAAGACCTGACGCAAAATTTCCCGACGAATGAGCGACGACTGGGGCATCGGCAATTCTATCGGCATGACAATGCATCCAGTACAATGCCCCCATGAGTTTGAACGAACCGACCGGTGTCCATCCGTAATCCTTTAACCAAACGCAGCGATCCGGGGCGAGCCTCAAGGCGCGTTCCAAAGCGTAGGATCGAATC
>SLFV01000552.1 GCA_007124075.1 Roseimaritima sp. | reverse complement strand
CGGGCGATCAAGTGATCGTTGGCGGATACCATGAACTGACGGTTTGGGATGCCGCCACGGGCAAATTGGTGCGGCGGATCGATAACATCGGGCAACGCACGTATGCCATTCGCAGCGGTCCTGCGGGCGATTCGATCGCGGTGGCCTGCGGGCAGCCAGGTCGCAGTGGGGAAGTGCGGTTGTTGGACTGGCCCAGCGGCCAAGTCACCGCCGTCGTGGCTCGATCTGCCGATGTGGCCCTGGATGTCGCGTTCCGCCCCGACGGGACCCAACTGGCCGTTGCAGGTGCAGATTCACTCATCCAGATTGTCGACCTGGAGACCATGCATGTCGTCAGCACGCTGGCCGGGCATGCCGATTGGGTGACAGCGATCGGTTGGAGCAGGGATGGGGGGCGTTTGGTTTCCGCCAGCCGCGATAAAACAGCCAAGGTGTTTGAAGCGGGCACGGGCGAACTGTTAACCACCTATGCCGGGCACGCCGCGGCAGTCCGCGGCGTCATGCTGTCCGCCGACGCAACGCACGTGTTTTCCGCGGGGGCAGACAACCAACTGCATCGCTGGGAAACGATCGGGGGCAAACGCGTTGCTGCGGTGGGCTTGCGTGGGACGGGCTTTCACCTCAGCGGTGACGAAGCGAATTTACTGGTTCCTTCCAGTGACGGTCGCTTGCTGCAAATCGATTTAACCAAGAATGCGATCGCCACCGCGTTTGAAGGATTAAGCGATTGGGCCACGGCTGCGGCCTGGCACCCCCCAACCGGACGAGTGGTGGCCGGTTCGTTTATCGGCGAAGTGGCAGTCTGGGGCCTGAACGATTCGAAACCGACCCACCGCTGGGTCGCGAAACCGTAAGGCAGCTACCGGTCGGGACACTGGCCATTTTGATGGCACGTCGCCGGAGGACGTTGCCCACACGAAATACAGGGAGAGCTTCGCAGATGTTTACTCGCAAACGCGCCTCGCGACGGACGTTTTTGGTAGCTTCAATCGGTACGCTGGCAGGGCTGGGATTCGGCACAGCAGGCCAATTACCAGGCAACCCACCGCGTCCGCAAGCGGGTGGTGGACAAGCGAGATCAACGATTCTGTTTTTTCTGAGCGGCGGAGCGTCGCATATTGTCATGTCCCTGATCCGACCTTCCTGTCCCTGGGCAATAATCGCAAGCCCTACCCCGACGACTGGCCCAGCATGGGTGCCGTGGTATCCGCGAAACGGGCTTCGCATCCAACTTTGCCGAACTTTATCACGCTACCGCAAAAAGAAGGGGCACCCGCCTACACCCGGCCAGGCCAATTTGCCGCGCGGTTGGGGTTAGAGTTTGAACCCCTGTTTGTTCAGGGCGATTCCCAAGCACGGTTGAAGTTTCAAATCCCCGCCTTGACGATGCAAGATGGATTGACCCCAGCAAGGTTACAACGTCGCCATCAATTGCTTCGGCAGTTTAACGCCATGCGTCGCGGTGTGGACCAGCTTTCGTCTACGGCCGACTGGAACGCACGGCAACAGCGTGCTTTGTCCCTACTGCTCAATTCCGTGACGACCGAGGCGTTTGATGTCGCGCGCGAACCGGAAGTGCTGCGGGAACGGTATGGTCAGACGGTCAACGGGATGAGTCTATTAGCGGCGCGGCGCTTGGTGGAAGCCGAGGTGCCCTTCATCACCGTCTTTTGGCGCGGTGATCCGGAACGCCTGAACAAGAAGTGTGCCAGCGGGGGTGGTTGGGATACACACGGAAACAATTTTAATTGTTTGCAAGAAGACTTGCTGCCGGAGTTTGACCGAGCTTTCTCTGCCCTGATCGAAGACTTGGCCAACCGTGGCTTGCTGGAAACCACGCTGGTGTTGGTCTCCAGCGAAATGGGACGCAAACCCAAAATTGGCGACCCTCGAAGCGGGGGTGCCAGCGGTGCGGGACGAGACCACTGGACACATTGTTTGACCAACGTGTTGGCCGGTGGCGGTATTCGTGGTGGCCAAACCTATGGATCAAGCGATCGATTTGCCCAGTATCCCGCGATCCATCCGCTGACCCCCTCCGATATTACCAAAACCGTCTATTATGCCATGGGCGTCGACGACCTGGAGGCAGTGGATCCCCAGGGCCGACCCTACAATTTGTTAGCCGAGGGTAAACCGCTGACAACATTGTTCTAGTTTCACCGCCAGGGCGTCCTGCTGCGAAGGTATCTGGGATGCGGATTCTCTTTTGGGGAATTGTCAGTTTGGGATTTACTCGATCTCGGGGCGAAATCGATACGTCAAACGCCTAGCCCGAATCTGGATCGCACCAGGCATTGCATTCCCCGGGCCGCAGGAGCTATACTGATCACAACTCGCAAAAACCCGCACACTGGGCTCACCATTGCGGACTCGATACCCTTTGACGGAGGGAACAATTTTTACAATGCATTGGAGAACAAATGGTCAAATTAATCGTTCGTGATCGAGAGAGCATTCAAGAAGCTGTGCGCCGTTTCCGGAAATTAGTGGAACGGAGCGGAATCAAAAAAGAAATGCGACGTCGCGAATATTACGAAAAACCAAGCGAAACCAAGCGACGTCAACGATTGCGTGCCGAACGCCGAGATCGCAGGACCCGTTTGCTAGCAGGCGGTTAACGTTTGACCACGAAACGCTGTGGCAGTGCATCCAGGCTCGCTGTCACATGCAGAAAAACAAGTGGGGCGATTAGCTCAGTTGGCTAGAGCGCTTGCCTTACAAGCAAGATGTCACAGGTTCGAGTCCTGTATCGCCCATTATTAGGGGAAAGCCATCCTCTGCCAGAAGACGACAGATCGAAACAAAGCCCGGGATTTCCTGGGCTTTTTTCATTGTCGAGCGATTCGCTGTGGAGTCACCTAGGGACGATTCGAGACCCTTCGAGCCGTTTCCGTGGGTGAACCTTTACCTCCTTTGGGGGATGGCTTGTCCGCGGTACCGGGAGAGAGATCCTCGATCGCCTGATCGGTATCGGACACCTACCAGTAGTGTTCTTTTGCAACCTGTTCGGTGTGCCCGCAGATTTCCGCCGCTACGTGGGAAGGGAGAGTCCGCGCGAAGTCCGTCGCTCCGGAAGCTCTGAGATTCTGCCAAAGCTTCGGCCACTGTTTGCCCCGGGCCCGAGCGATGATCTTTTCCAGGGTTATCCGAAGATTTGAATCGGCCCGAACGTCCGGGAAGACTTTCTCTGCCCCGTCTTCGGCTTCCAGAAGAAGAGAGAGAGAGGCTCTTTCTCGATCGCCGGAAGAAGAGGAACGATCCGGACCGATCCTTTTACGTGATGCGCCGTCTTGCTCGATTCTACGATCGAGATCCGCTTCGCGTCCCAAGCGATATGATCCCACCTAAGCCCCTGCCCATTCAATCCGCAACCGCCCACTCGCCACTGAGCGTCTCCGCCTGCTCCAGCACCAACTGAACCGCAGCGTCCTGCAAATCGGGCGGATAACCAAATCGCTTCAGAATCCGCTTCACGATCACCCGAATCCTAGCCCGAGCATTCTCCCGCAGCGTCCAATCGATGCTGACATTGCGACGCACCGTCATCATCAGCTCCGTCGCGATCACCTTCAACTTATCGTCGCCCATCAACTCTTCCGCCGAATTGTTCTGGATCAACGCATCGTAAAAGCAAATCTCGTCATCCGTCAGATTCAGCTCCTCGCCCCGACTGGCCGCCGCCTTGATCTTGTGAGCCACATGGATCAGTTCCTCAATAATTTCCTGATTGCTGATCGCGCGGTTGTGGTAGCTGTTCATCGTCGCTTGCAGCATGTCCGAAAACGTTCTGGCCTGAACCACGTTCCGTTTGCAGCGAACCTTGATTTCGTCGCTCAGCAACTTCCGCAGCAACTCCACCGCCAGATTCTTGTGCGGCAATGCTCGCACCTCGTCCAGAAAATCTTCGCTCAGAATCGACACATCCGGCCGCTCCATCCCGGCAGCCGTAAACACGTCGATCACATCGTCCTGGGCCGTGACCACCGCCTTGGAAACCAACTGCCTGACCGCCAAGTCCAACTGCGAAGCCGTCTTTCCCGACGAGTTGTACTTCCGCATCATCGTCGCCACGATCTGGAAGAACGCCACACCCTCGCGGATCTCCATCGCGTAATCGCTGACCGGGCAGAGCGCAAATGCCTTGGACAGATTGCCCACGTGAGCCAGCCAGCGAGCCTTCCCGTCCAGGGCGATTGCGCCACGATGGGCAATCTGGGACACTTGGCAAAGGTTCGTGTTTGGGTTGTTGAATCGCAGCAGCCAGGCGAACTCATTCGCCTCGGAGAAT
>SLFV01000125.1 GCA_007124075.1 Roseimaritima sp. | reverse complement strand
TCTCGATCGTCATGCTGCCGGAAAAAAAACGGTTCGGACTCTTTTCCGTTCGCGGTTACGAATTGAACGCTGTTTTTGACCACATGCCCCGCTTGCTGCATTCGCTCCACTAACCCCAGTCGCTGTAAAGGCCAGTAAACCTCGGGCATTAATGATTCACCAACATGAAACCGTGGTAA
Source organism: Roseimaritima sp. (assembly GCA_007124075.1). Classification (GTDB taxonomy): domain Bacteria; phylum Planctomycetota; class Planctomycetia; order Pirellulales; family Pirellulaceae; genus Roseimaritima. The sequence continues at coordinate 4,116 of SLFV01000125.1, read as the reverse complement.
GGATTCCCGCTCAACCAACAAAGTCTGGTACCCGCGTTGGGCAATCATTGTCGCGGCAGCTCCACCCGCAGGCCCCGCTCCAACCACCACTGCATCGTAGCTCGATTTCAACATCTTTGCTCCAGGAATTTCGCTGCCTGTCGAAGTTGGGGCCGCAACCTCTTAGTTTTCCAATCTGTCGACGAAGCCCTCAAAGGATCAGCCCGTTTTTTACAAGCCCAGTAGCCCTCGCTGTCTCCCGCTAACCGAGTTTCCCCACGAATTATAACCAACTGCCGTTACATTACACCAACCGCTGAAGCGAAGCAGCTTTTTCCCGATGTTTTCTTGCCGCGCTTGCAAAAATTTTCGAGAGATTCAGTCGTCATCTGCCCCTGAGCGGCTCCCCACGCTTTTTTATCGTATTCGTATGTCAACGATTCATCTGAGGGTCGTGGGATTCGCAAGAAGTCCTTTCGCCGGGGGATTTCTGGCGAATTCAAGTACGAACCAACCCTGTTTTCTAGCACTTCGAGCTCCGAAACAGAGCGCGGCAAAGTGAAGCTAGCCGATGTGATGGGAAACCAGCGCGCCGTGGCGACGCGGGTCGGAGTGGCAACCATTCCCCTGCCGCCCCAGCCACGGTACCCTATTGGCGGCGGGGTCCTTCGGTCGCTGCCATAGAAACCCGGGACATCTCGCATGCAACCGGAGTTGTAACCGCAATAGCGAAAAGCATCGTGTTAAACCGACGTCGATTGATTTCCTGGGCCGCCGATTCTCGACCAAACATCGTCTGGATTGTCGTGGAGGAGATGAACGACCTGTACGACAAGCTTGTGGGGAACATTGGGTTTTCGCAGGACCATTGGGAGGGTCGGCCGGAAGGTAAGCCGTTCTTTGCGCAGCTCCAGTTCGAGGGCGGCAAGAAATCGGGCCAGCTCGCCAGTGCTCCGCCGCCAGCCGATGCAAGGCCGGGCCACAGTCCGCAGCCCCTGACCGCACGTCCTTTCATGCAGCCGCAGTACCGCGACGGTCGTGAGTACGTCCAGCTGCCCACCGATCTGCACAAGGCGGGAGAGCCGAATGGCGTCCAATCGTTCATGTGGACTGCCACGCGGGTACTAGGGGCATTGCACGACCTCCAGAACGATCCTGACCAGACCAAGAACCTAGTGAACGACCCGGCGTACCATTGACGTACGTCGCCTGATACACCGGAAAACACTGCGGTGCCTCCCATGAAACGCTGGTTGGATCAGTTCAATCATCTTAATCCCATTTGGCTAGTCACGCTGGTGGCCGCTGTCGGTGTCTTTAGCGGCGTCATGCAAAACATCCTCGGTGGCATCGTGGCTTCGATCTGGAAACGTTTGCCTTTGCGATACCCCGCCGAAATTCCCTCCAACCGTCGCGATATCTACTACTGGAAATGCGATCGGCCCGCCGCGTTTCACAACACCCAGATTACTGGCACGAATCAAACGCAAATCGCTCAGCAGCTTGAACGGGAATTGCGCAGGCACTTTGACGCCCGCCAGGTGGATCTTCATCCCGGAGTCGGTCAGGGGAATCATCTGACCTGGAACGCCGATGTCGCAGGGATGCCGCTGTTCATTCGCGTGGAGAATGGACCTGAACGTGACGGTCACTTGGCCGTGGAGACCGCCGTACTGGATCGTGTCCGCGCCGCGGGTGTGCGGACACCGCAAGTGTTCGGTTGCGATGCCTCGCGAAGTCGTGTGCCGTTTGCCTGGCAAGCGCTGGAACGCATCGCTGCACCTGATCTGAATCACTGGTTCAAGGCGGGCACGCTGGACGTTTCGCGGATTGCTTGGGATATCGGGGTGGCGGTGGCAAAATGGCAGTCGATTACGCTGGACGGATTCGGCACGCTAGATGCTGGTCTGCGGGGAAGCCGCACGACCTACGCCGATTACTACCACCTTCGTCTTGAAGCGCACCTGCACTTTTTGAAGGCGCGTGATTTCTTAGCGGACCCCCATGAAATTCTCAGCGAAATCCAGCGGCATCACGCATTGTTGGCTGTTGATCGCGGTTGCCTAGTACACAAGGATCTGGCACTTTGGAACATCCTTGGCACCCAATCTCAAATCGCGGCATTCATCGACTTTGACGATACCATCAGCGGCGATCCCATGGACGACCTGTCGCTGCTGGCCTGCTTTCATGACGCGGCGTTTCTGCATCAAGCGTGGGAGGGCTATGCGAGTGTTCGCAGTCTGCCGGCGGAACATCAGCGGCGGTTTTGGTTGCATTTATTGCGCAACATGATCGTCAAAGCGGTCATTCGCGTCGGCAGCGGCTATTTCGAACGCAATGACCAATTCTTTCTGATCGGTGCCGGGCTTAGTGGTGCCGATTTCGAACGCCTCACGCGAAATCGGCTAGCGACGGCGCTGAGCGGGCTTCGCGAGAACTCAGGAATCGATAGGTTGTGAACACGAATGAAACGCTTGGCACCCGGCTTTCGATCGGCTCGTACGTCATTGCAGAAGTGGCGGCTGTTGCGGGATTTGACTTGGGCTTGTTGGATTTGGAACATGGCGGTGGAGCCAAAGATGCGGTTGCCGAACCGCTGCTTGCCGGGCGATTCGCGAAGCTTTCAATTAACTGCATCGCTACAGCAAGGACAGCCTCAACTGCGAACACTCACTCTTCCGATTTCTGCAACGGTTTATCAGCCAACGGCATGGTGATCACGAGGGCTGAAGTACGATCGTGGTTGCTTGTGCGTCGCTTGAGGTGACATTTCAAGCATTGGGACCCGAGACGGATGGGACCGGCAAAGTGGTAGTGTTCGGCCGTGACCTCTTCAGCAAATGGCTTGCCTGCAGCGAGTGCTTCGACAGCGTTTTTCTCAAACTGCGTTTCCGCTTGATGGTCGACGTTAACAACATCCGCATCCACGGTCAGCCACTTCATCTTTACGCTGTAACTTCGGTGCATCTCACGAAAGACGTCTTCGAGCGAGGCAGACGGAATCGCGCGCGCGTTGTCTTCATCGAAAAAATCACGGTGCATGACCTGAAGCGAGCCGCGAACGAGTTCATGCAGCATCTTCGCTCGCATGCGAGCCTCGTCGGATGCGGATGCTGGCTGAAAACCTGCTGCCGGCGGCAATGCGCTGGAATCATCGGCAACGACCGTGGACGCGAAATCAATCATAGTGATCATCCCGACTATCCACCAAGCGTTCATAAAGACGCCAAGAAGTAAATGTCCGCCGGGGCGCGGTCGGTCAAGCCCCAACGGTTCGGTTGGCCTGTGACTTGCGAGAACGCCGAAAAGCATGCACGGAGCGGCAATTGAAATCATTCTATTCTCCCCTTCGCTACCAAGACCAATAACGGTCTGTCGACGATGCAATTTGCGGTAGTGGGACTCGTCAGACTTCCTTCCGCTCGGGAAATTCCGGCGAATTCCCCCCACAGACCAACGCTGGATTTTTAGCTATCCCAGACCACCGGCCTGGCGATTAATCCGCGCGGTTGGGGTCAGTGCCGTTGAGAAATTCTTCTAAGTCGGTGTAACCATCGCCGTCCTGGTCGGCATTGTGGTTGGGTGTGTCGGGATCCAGGCCGTGCATTTCCTCCCAGGCGTCGGGCATCCCGTCGTTGTCCCGGTCGGAAAGGGGGGGCGGGCTGGGAATTTCGGGCCATCCGCCCACTTCCTCGGCTCGGTTGACCAGTTTTCCCCTCCCGCTTCGGACTAGTTCAAGGACCCGCAGGTCGACGGCATCCCGTGCTGGCAGCCTAGCACCGGCTTCCGCCAGCACAGCGACCCTCGCGTCTTCGGCGGAACTGGTCGTGACGGGTGCGGTGGCAAAGGGCTCGACTTGCGGTACGCCGCCCCGAATTTTGCCTTGATTCCCTGTGCTGTAGTGGTAGCAGGTATCTGTGGCCTTGAAGGGTGTGTCGGGATGGTGGTTGGCGACAAAGTTCATGCGGACCGGGTCGGCTGCCGAGTAGCCCTGGCCTCCCCGGTACATCACGTTGTTTCGGAAGTCGAACAGAATGCTTCCTTCGCCATAGGTTCCGGGCCGGGGAGAGCGGGAACGGTGAAATGCGTAAAGGTTGTGGTGGAAGCTGACCGCACCATTGGCACGGATCAGCG
>SLFV01000029.1 GCA_007124075.1 Roseimaritima sp. | reverse complement strand
CGGTTCCGGTTACTTCGATCAACAATCCACTGTACACTTCCAACTGGGGCAGTGAATCAAGCGGGCGAAGCGGATTGACTTCCAGGACCTCGGCAGCCTCGTCCGCCGACCTGACTTGGTGGCTAGCGATGCGAGACTGACGCAACTCCGTTCCAGAGAATCGGAGCGTTTGGCCAACCGCTGACAATTGCTGCTCCTGAACCACCTTCCCCTGATCGCGGAGCTCATCCAGTGTCGTTTGATCGACAAAATCAACCCCCCCGTCGATATCGGTGATGCGGGTTAGCGACAGAGATGGATCCAGCATCGCGCGTACGACAGCTGGTCTGTAGACGCCCCGACGAGCAGCGATTGAAAGGTAAATCGCGGCTACTGTTTCGTCAAAGCCATCATCTTCAATGCTGGCGTCGCCCAGTTCGGCTGTTGCGGTTACCACCGTTTGGTCGCAAGCGAGGATCGGCAAAATCGCATGCCCGCGGACCGGGCCAGCCACAAAAGCGATAATCCGCAAACCGCGAAACTCACCGCTACCCAGTGCCCGAGCCAAGGATAACGCGTTTTCCAGTTTCGTTCCCTGGCCGTCGGAACCTGCATCGCCCCCAAATTGCAGCAGGACGACCGTACGCCGAAACTGATCGTCAGTCGCCTTGCCCGCTAAAGTCCGCAGTGACGCGATTGTTCTTTCTGCGGCCTGATTCGTGATTGGAAACGGAACTTCCACCAGGAATCCGCGCTGCTCTGAATCCGCCGGTAACGCGACATTACAGGCTCCGACGATCCAGTGGATTGACGCAATGAGGAGGGTTTGCATTAGGCGTTGCAACATCACAACCAATCGACCGCGCGCGGAAATGCTGAGAAACCGTTCGGAGAACACCTTCGATTATACAACTTCGGGACGCCCCTGAATGGCCCATTGTCGATGCCGATCCAGTAACTCCGCAAAAGTGCCGTCGACGATTGCTTGTCGTGCTTGGTGCATCAAGCGTTGATAATAAGTCAGGTTGTGTAAGGTCAGTAGGATCGGCCCCAGCATCTCTGCGGCCACAAATAGGTGTCGCAGGTAGGATCGGCTGTGTTGACAGGCAGGGCACGGACAGTCGGAATCGATGGGTCGCGGGTCGTCGCGGTGGACCGCGTTACGGATCTTCAGCCAACCTCCTTCGGTAAAGGCGAACGCATTACGACCGTTCCTCGTGGGTAGAACGCAATCAAACAAATCGACGCCCTGGGCAATCGCTTCCAGCATATCAATCGGCCTCCCGACGCCCATCAGATAGCGCGGGCGATCTGTGGGTAGGTGGGGGCAGGTCGCCTTGAGGATGCGATACATCTCCGCGGGAGGCTCGCCAACACTCAGCCCACCGATTGCAAAACCTTGGAAAGGCATCCGGGCTAGCTCTCTAGCACATTGCCCACGAATCGTCTCATCCAGCCCACCTTGAACGATGGCAAAACGCGCTTGATCGGATCGCGTCGCGGCAGACAAACATCTTTTTGCCCAGCGCACCGAACGTTCTGTTGCGTCAACAACCTGTTCCGTAGTCGCTGGCAGTGCGATCACATGGTCCAGGACCATGGCGATATCACTGCCCAGCGCCTCCTGGATTTCAATCGAATATTCAGGGGTCAATTCAACTTGCCGGCCGTCAATGTGGCTGCGAAACCGAGCGGCATCTTCGTCAACTTTTCGTAGCGCTGACAGTGAGAAAACTTGAAAGCCGCCACTATCGGTCAAAATCGGGCCGTCCCAGTTCATAAACCGATGCAGCCCACCCTGCCGTTGGACTAACTCATGCCCCGGTCGTAGCGACAAATGGTAGGTGTTCCCCAGAATCATTTGTGCCGACACATCGGGCAACGTAGCGGTGGTCTGACGAAGTTGGTCTACAGTCACCCCTTTGACGGTACCCTGCGTACCGACCGGCATAAAGGTCGGCGTCTGCACGATCCCGTGCGGTGTCGAAAAGCAGCCCCGACGCGCATCTGACTGGGTATCCGTAGCAATGCAGCGATAGCTAAACCACCTACCTGCGTCATGGTCTGCCAGGCCCAGCAAATCTGAACCGTTGTTCGCTGGGGGCTCAGTCACCGCGAAGCTTTAACCCCAAATCGGTCAATTTCTCACGAACCTCAGTCAGGCTCGTCACGCCAAAGTTCTTGCACTCCAGCATCTCGTCGCCCGTTTTGCGGATCAATTCACCGATCGTATTCAGCCCCAAGCGGACCATACACTTTCGAGCGCGAACCGACAGGTTCAGGTCCGAAATCGGCCGATCAAGCAATGCCTGTTCGTCGGGCGACATGTGTGACGTATCGACCGGAGGCTCCGCCGGCTTCTTTTCATGCGCAAACTGTCCAAGGGACAACCCCTTGCTGGATAAAATTTCGCGAATCTCATACAGGCTGGTTTCGCCAAAATTCTTGCTTGCCAAAAGCTCCGCTTCCGAAGTCCGCGTCAGATCGCCAAGGGTGTCGATACCCATCTTCTGCAAACAATTTCGGCTCCGAACCGACAGCTCAAAATTGGACACCGGAAGACTCAGGACCTGTGCTAAACGATCGTTGCGACGCTGGGTTTCCTCGTCGTACAAAATGTTGCCCAGCGCCGACGCGTCCTTCATAAACAAGGTCGCTCGCGGGTGATCGGGGAAACACTCCAGAATTCTACGATAGCAGACCTGAGCGCGATCAAACTGGTTGCGATCTTCGTACAGGATGCCCAGGTTGGTCAGCACACCAACTCCGGTAGGAAACGCGGCGGCCGCCCGTTCGTACAATTCGATCGCCTCGTCATCGTTTCCATGGCGATCGTGCTCCAATGCCAGCCCGAACAGCGCACCGGCATGACGGTCATCCATCTGTAACGCCCGCTCATAGTGCGTGATCGCCTGCGACATCTGCTCACCTAACGCAGCAATCGTCGCAGCGCGTTGGTATTGATATTCCGCTGTCTGCTCGATGGGACCAAACATATTATCCAAAATCAGCATCGAGCCTTCGAGGTCGCGCAAATATCGCTTCGCCTCGGCAATCGCCAAATTACACGCGTCCTCGTCGTAGCCTGCCTTGCCAGCCTGCCCGTATTTCTCAATCGCATCATCATAATAACCTTGTTCGTATGCACAGCGACCAAGATAAAACAACGACAGAGCGCCGCCATCGGCCGAGCCTAGTGTGGCCTCCGCGTCCTTAAACCTTCCTAGCAGGACCTGGCAAACCCCCAACTTCACCTGCATTGCGGGGCTGCGTTCGGGGTCTTGTTCGATTTGTCCGACGGCGTCCCGAAGTTCTGCAAAGTGAATGAAATCCGATGCGATTGCCTGCCGAATCTTGGCAATATCCTGAGGGCCGAATGATGCATTCGCAAGAATTGCGTCTTTGAGGTCAATCATCTGCACTTCGGTCATCGCAATCTCTTCCCCGGAATTAAATGTCGCAAACGACAGGGCCAAAACAGGCAATCGGTCACAACTGCCGAACCCTGCAAAAAAGCCAGCGGTGGGACTCGAACCCACAACCCTCGCATTACGAATGCGATGCTCTGCCAATTGAAGCTACGCTGGCGGTGGACGAATGTCAGCTTGGACATGGGATGCAGGACGTCACGCCATCGGTCAGAAGATAATTCTTGCCGCCCAGGGACGTCAAGAGGTTGAGCGGCGTGAATCGTCGCCCCTCAACCCGCTCCGGCAGATCACTTTGACCATTGTTGCCGACCTGCGACGGTAGATTGCGAATCAACTGCAACCTCAATCGCCTTCCTCAGCACTGGGTCCTTTGCGATGGCGGTGGAGGGGTCATTTCCTACCCTGGCTGCCACGTAGCTTCCTGGCTGTTCGACAGTAATGGTCGGCAGCACGCCTCGATCGCTAATCGGCTGGCGGCTGGGTGAATAAAACTTTGCTGTCGTCAGGCACAAGCCAACGCGTGCCGACTGCATCCGAAAGACTCCCTGGACGCTACCTTTGCCGTACGTCCGGGTCCCAATCAGTTGGCCGCGATTATGATCCGCAATCGCCCCTGCGAAAATCTCGCTAGCACTGGCACTGTCTCCATCGATGAGAACCGTCAACGGGATGCTCCAGGTGTTCGGGCGATGCGAACGATAGTCGAAGTTCTCCCGGCTGCTCCGTCCGCGTGTCAGCACGATATCACCGCTGCTGATGAATCGGTCAGCGATTTCCACAGCGGAGGTTAGCAGTCCCCCCGGGTTGCCGCGGACATCAACAATCAGTTGTCGCATCCCTTGGCGATGCAGATCCCACAATGCCGCTTCGAAATCCCGAGTCGTATTTTTCTGGAAGTTCGTCAGCCGGAGATAACCAATCCCATTGTCTCTATCGACGATCTGGAGATCTTCGATACTGGGGACATCAACCCGTCGGCGCTGGACCTCCAGGTCCCGCGGCTTACCATTGGCGTCAACGATTGTAATCGAAACGTAGCTGTTTTCCGGCCCTCGCAGCAGGTCGGCTGCGTAGTCGGGATTGACCGAAGCGGTGCGAGAATCCTCGACGCGAACAATTGCGTCGCCACTACAGATCCCGGCCTGATCGGCGGGACCGCCACGAATGACGTTCAGGATGCGTAGGCAGTCCTCTTCCGCTTTTAGTTCAACGCCCAAGCCAACGAAGTTTCCCTCAATGTTCGAAAACGTCTCGTCCATCTGGTTGGGTGTCAAAAATCGCGAATACGTATCCAGGTTGCTGATCGCACCACAAGCAAATTCCAAAGCCGTCGCTGAACCAGCCAACCCCAATTCCTTATTGGCCAGCCCGGCAACGTAGGCCGCAGTCGCCCGCAGATCGTGCCGACCGGTGGCGGGACGCTGCAGAGCGTGTTGATGGATTTTCAGGCGAAACGTTTCGATCTGATCTTTATCAACGTCGCCCAGCAGACGATTCACAAACGCGGGCTCGGTCAACGCCACCTCCAGTGATGCGGTCCCGTTAGTCAGCACACGTTGCCATTGAATCGAGTCGACATAGTGCGTCTCCAGGTTGGCAAGGATTTCTGCGTACAGGTCCAGCGCTTGTTGCGTGCTGACTTCACGTACGGCCTGTAAGTAGCTGACGTCTTCGTAACGACGATGCACGTCGTGATGCAGGCGACTGATCTGAAGTCGCTGTTGCAGATCCATCGCGCCGGGATGGTTACGGAGCGCTGATTCGTAATGCCGAATCGCATCGCTCCATTTCCTCTCGCCCTCCAGACGCAGGCCCGCCGACAGCAAGTCTTGAGCGGAGTCCTGTTCCTGAGAAAAAACGGTGCCAACCGTCGGGGACGGTGCAACCAGGGTGCAGAACATGCCAAGCACGTAGGCAACAATGATCCGGGGGAGAATGGCTTTCATGCGCAGCTTTCCGTCGGGCGCGGGGATGGGAAGTCGGCTGGAGGATGCCGATCTAGCCGCGAGGTCCAAACCAACGGCCAGAAAAATATAGGTCACCATTTGTGCCCGGTCAAAAAAAAACTTCCCCATTTGTTCGCCAGTTTCCCGACAATCTGAACAACCGCAACGTTACTGCAACAAGGTTGCCAATTGTGTGGTTTGGCGCGAGCAGGGGAGCTTGATTTTTTCTGAAGAAAGTCGAAAATGACCACCTTCATAACCCGTGGCAAACGCTACGCTCACCACATGCGCGTCCCGGCGCTAAAGATAAAGCTAACAATTTGCATTGTTGAAGCTCGTTGGGCGTCATCCCAACGATATGCAATGTCCAGGTCACGGGCAAGCCACACGCCAGCATCCGTCGAACACCCCCAAGAGCCATCCATGAATGATCCGCTGGAGGTGGTTGACACTCACACAGCCGGGGAGCCAACGCGAGTCATCGTCAATGGAGTCCCCGACCTTGGTTCGGGCTCCATGCACGCTCGGTTGGCGGAAATGCGGGCCCATGCCGATTGGGTGCGAACCGCGTTGATCCATGAACCGCGCGGCAGCGATTGGATGGTCGGAGCGACGCTGCAGCCCCCGTTGGATCCCGGTTCAGTTGCGGGGGTTATCTTCTTCAATAACTGCGGCTACCTGGGCATGTGTGGTCACGGTTTGATCGGGGTGGTGGTCGCGTTACATCACCGAGGGCAAATCGGTTTCGGCGTTCACAAATTTGAAACCCCCGTTGGCGATGTCTTCGCAACGTTGCACGCCGACCGAAGCGTCTCGATTACGAATGTTGAAAGCTACCGGTTTCACCATTGCCTGAAGCTGACTGTCCCTGGGGTGGGGCAGATTGTCGGGGACGTTGCCTACGGGGGCAATTGGTTTTTTTTAACCGCCTCGGACAAGCTGAGCCCACAATGTTTGCCGGAACTGAAAACGCGATGCCTACGGATTCGCCACGCATTGCAGCAACAGCAAATTTTCGGTGCCAATCGAGCTGAAATCGACCACATTGAATTGTTTGGGCCACCTTCGCATCGGGATGTTGCCGATGCCAGGAATTTTGTGCTGTGTCCGGGTGGGGAGTATGACCGTTCCCCTTGCGGAACGGGGACCAGTGCGAAACTGGCCTGTTTGGCGGCCGATGGTGCTCTGGCTCCAGGTCAAGCCTGGCGACAGCAATCGATCATCGGCAGTGTTTTTAAAGCCAGTTACCAAGCAGCGTCGACTGGAGTCCTTCCAACGATCACAGCCAACGCGTTTGTGACTGCCGAAACCAAGGTGTTGCTGGACCCGCACGACCCATACCACTTTGGAATCCCGCAGGGGTAGCGATGAATCAACGCGGTAATTCAGTAGTGGTAATCGGTGGTGGCTTAGTCGGTTGCTGGAGTGCTTGGTATTTGCTGCAGCAAGGTTTTCGCGTCACCATTGTGGAACGTGATTGTGTGGGCAGTGGTGCCTCTTCGGGCAACTGTGGCTTCGTATGTCCCAGCCACGTTCTGCCGCTCGCCGGCCCCGGCGTGTTTTGGTCGACGCTGAAACAACTGCTTACACCTGGGGGAGCGGTGTCGATCGCGGCACGCTTTGATCCGGGGCTGTGGGGCTGGCTGTGGAGGTTTGCACGACACTGCAACGCCCATTGCCAGGCCAAGGCGGCACTGGGCCGGCAGCAGCTATTGGTGTCGTCGATGCGGTTGTATCGCGAATTCATCTGTCAGCAGAAAGTGGATCCGCAATGGCAGGAGCAAGGCCTGCTGCTGGTGTTTCGATCGCCAGCGGCGTTTGACCGTTACCGATCCACGGTGGAGATTTTGCAGCAAGAGTATTCGCTGCCAGTGACCGCTTACCCCGGCCGGGATGTACAGCAGTTGGAACCTTCGCTGCGAGCCGGGCTTGGCGGTGGTTGGTTTTTTCCGGAGGACACGCATTTGCGTCCGGAATTACTGTTAAGCCAGCTTCGCGACCAATTTGAAGCATTCGGCGGTAAGATAGAACAAGGTACGGGAGTAACGGGGATTGAGATTCAGCAAGGTAGAGCCGTTGCCGTTCGGACAGGACAGCAGGCCCGGGATGCCGATCTTATTGTACTGGCCGCGGGAGCGGAGACGGGTTTGTTTGCGCGGTCGCTGGGATGTTCGCTCCCTGTTCAGCCTGGCAAAGGCTATTCCTTTACGGTGTCGGCACCCTCGGACATGCCCCGAAGACCGATGATTTTCGAGGAAACTCATGTCGCGGTAACACCGTTTGTAGATGCCTTTCGAGTCGGTTCGACCATGCGTTTTGCGGGCTACGATCGTCGCATCGAGCAGCATCGGTTACGCATGCTTCGTCGCATAGCCGAGCAGCATTTGCGAATTCGGCTACCGGAAAAACTGTCTGGAGCTTGGTCGGGGTGGCGGCCGATGGTTTACGATGGTCTGCCGTGCATTGGCCGCAGCCCTGTCAGCAATGTGATCGTCGCCGCCGGCAACGGCATGATCGGTTTGTCGACGGCCCCCGCGACCGGCAGGTTGGTGGCGGAGTTAGCGGCGGAAGTTTCTCCGCACATCGATCCCCGGCCCTACGCTTTGTCCAGATTTTCTTGAGCAGTCGACCATCGGAACTCACGGCCCCTCGATACCATTTGCAGTGAGCGGGCATTGTACCTATCCTTGGATGCTGGTGTATGGTGCTCAGGGTTGCCGCGTCGCCGCTCCTTTTTATGAAAGTCAATATTGATGGATGCTTCGGTATTTCAGGGCTGCATTCCCGCCTTGATGACCCCTTGCGATGCTAACGGCAATCCCGATTGGCAGACGTTGGTTGAAACAGCTCGGTATTTAACCAGTGAAGGGATGCATGCGGTCGTCTACTGCGGTTCGATGGGGGAATGGCCGCTATTGACCGATCGGCAGCGTCAGCAGGGTGTGGAGCATTTGGTCTCTGCCGGGATTCGTGTAATCGTTGGCACGGGAGCCCAGAATCTTCGATTGGCTGTGGAGCACGCCGCGCACGCACAGCAAGTCGGTGCACACGGCTTGATGGTGATCCCGCGCGTGCTGTCTCGTGGAACGTCTCCCGCCGCACAGGAACAGCATTTTTCGGATGTTTTGCAGGCAGGTCCCAAACTGCCTGCGGTCATCTACAATAGTCCCTACTATGGTTTCGAAACCAAAGCCGAACTGTTTTTTCGATTGCGACACCGATTTGGCAATTTGGTTGGTTTCAAGGAATTCGGCGGGGCGGAGTCGCTGAGCCATGCGGCCGAACATATCACCAGTGGTGGCGACGACATCATCTTGATGGCGGGAGTCGATACGCAAGTGGTGCATGGTTTCTTGCGGTGCGGGGCACGTGGGGCAATCACGGGAATCGGTAACTGTCTGCCGCGGCCTGTCCTGACGTTGGTCGCGTTGTGCAAAGCCGCCGCGCAAGGTGACGTTGTCGCTCGCGGTCTGGCAATCGAACTTGACGACGCCCTGAAGGTATTGTCGACTTTTGATGAGGGCCCTGATTTGGTGCTGTACTACAAGGCTTTAATGGTGCTTGCCGGACATGATCGGTACGAACATACGCTTCATGGCAGCGATCGCCTCAGCGACAGCCAGTACGGCTTTGTGAAGTCACAGTACCGTTTGTTTGAAAACTGGTGGCGAAATTGGCCGGGTAAGTGCTACTGCGAGGAACCTGCCAGCATGCTGGTGGAGGGATACGTCTAGGCCAACATTTCAGGCCGTTAGGCCAGCCCGATGCCGTCAGGAGTCGACCAGTAACCGCCGCGCTGGTGATCAAAACGAGGCTTGCTGCCGCGAACCTGGTCGTCAAACTGACCATCGCGGTAGACGCATTCCCCTTTGATCCAAGTCGCGATCGGCCAGCCCGTTAGTGTCTGCCCAGCCCAGGGGGACCACCGCGACTTTGTATGTTGCCGTTCATTTTGGATCGTTTGGTGGCGTCGCAAATCGACCAAGACCAAATCTGCGTCGTAGCCCTGAGCGATTCTCCCTTTGCCAACGATTCCCCACACGCGTGCTGGCGCATCGCTCATCCAACGCGACACGTCGGTCAAGCGACAGTTTCCCCGCGTGACTTGGTCTAGCAGCAACGCCAAACTGTTTTCAACCGCTGGCAAACCCGAAGGACTATGAGGGTACGGTTGTTGCTTTTCCTCCAGCGTGTGGGGGGCGTGATCGGTGGCGATCACTTGGATTTTTCCGTCCCGCAAAGCCTGCCACAGTTGTTGGTTATCCTCCGATGTTTTCACCGAAGGATTCATTTGAATCAGCGATCCCAGTCGATCGTAGTCATCGACATTGAAAAACAGGTGATGCGGACAGACCTCGGCCGTCACGAAAGGCCGTGTCTCAGGCGAAAGGAGCGGTAGTTCTGCCGCCGTTGAGACGTGTAACACATGAAACCGGTGCCGGTGCCGGCAGGCCAAATCAATCGCTCGCGCAGTCGCGATTTTGGCAGCTTCAACGTCGCGGATAAGCGAGTGAACCGCAACGTCGCTTCGGCCTTCGTATTTTAGTGCGTTGTTACGCACAGTGGCTTCGTCCTCGCAGTGGGCACACAAAGGTAAATTCGTTTGCGAAAAGATCCGTTCCAGCGCTTCTTGGTTATCCACCAGCAGGTTTCCTGTACTACTGCCGATAAAAATTTTGATCCCGGGCACGTCCGTTGCGGCTTGCAACTCCGTCAGATTGTCGGGGGTGGCACCAATATAAAACCCGTAATTTACAAGCGACTTTTGTGCCGCTAGCGATTCCTTGTGTCTGACCGCCCGGATGGTTGTTGCCGGCGGTTTGGTGTTGGGCATCTCCAGGAACGTCGTAACGCCACCCGCAGCACAAGCCCGAGATGCGTTGGCAAGATCCTCCTTGTGAGTCAAACCTGGTTCGCGGAAGTGGACTTGGTCGTCGATCACCCCCGCCATTAAGTACAGCCCGCGGCCATCGATTTTCTGATCTGCAGTCACCGTACCCGCAGCATCTAGGTCAGCGATCACACCATTGCTTATCAAAACGTTTGTCGTCACGATTTCGTCTGGCAAGACGGCTTGGACTTGACTGAATAGAAGTGCACTGTCTGCCACGTGTTGGTTAATCCTTTATCGAAAATAGTTTACGGCATTTTGGAAGATCACCAAGCCTTCACCATGCTCGGGTAGTTCACGTCGCCGCGTCCAAAAGGGGTGATGCGTTGGATCAAGGTGACGTTCAGGATGCGGCATCAAACCAAAGATCCGCCCGCTAGCATCGCATACCCCGGCCACGTTGGCTTGGCTGCCATTGGGGTTAAGGGGAAATTCTAACGCCTGGTTGTGAACGATCCCGGCTGGCTGACTGTATCGTAACGCTAGTCTTCCAGCAGCCTGCATCTGTTGCAGCACCGTCGCATTGGAGGCCAAAAAGCGGCCCTCGGCGTGGGCAATCGGTAAGTAAACGTTGGTTAAGTTACGCAAAAACACACAGGGCGATTGCGGGTCGATCGCCAGATGCACCCAGCGATCTTCAAACCGGCCATGCGCATTCCAGGCCAGTGTGGCGGCGTGACCCAACGGCAAACCATCCGTCAGGACACCCAACCGCATCATCACTTGCATGCCGTTGCAGATCCCTAGCATCAACCGATCCGCTTGCCGATCGGTGAAGTCACGCAATAGGCCTGCGAGGTGTCGTCGCATGCGACTGGCCAAAATGCGCCCCGCACCGATGTCGTCTCCATAGCTAAATCCACCTGGCAGGCACAAGATTTGGTAACGCGATGCCAGGGCCGCATTGGCCACCAGTTCATTCACATGCACACGCTCGGCAATCGCACCAGCCAAGCGAAACGCATAGGCAGTCTCTTCGTCGCAGTTTGTGCCGGGGGCTCGCAGGACCAGAACACGTGGCGCGGCCATAATGATCGATACCATTTCAACGGGAAACTTTGGTGGGCCAACAACTCACAAATCTTAGCGCCCGTCGGCCTTTTCTGCGAGATGGGGCAGATTCCGGCATTTGGTGGGCATTGAAGGCCGTGGCAGTGACAGGGCGCTGCAGCACTCATGTCTCCTCGTCATCGGCATGCCAAACTGCTGGCAAGTCGGCGACCGTCGCCTGGATGATCTCGCGGATCGCTTGGCGCTGCTGAGGGTCCAGGTGGGCGGCAAGCCCCTTGTTTTGGCTGGTTCCCAGGGCGTTGAAAAGCTGGCTGAGAACCGATTCTCGCAACGCAGGGTGCAGACGTTCGAAAGCTGCGGAATGAATTACGTAGCTGCACGGGTAACGAAACAACCGTCTCTGTAGGTCAAACTCTCGCAGCGAACGCCCTTGGGAATCCCAGGGCCCACGACTGGCAAAGTCGGCCGCAAAGCTGCTGCTTCCAACAATCGGCTGATCTAGCAACGCTTCTTTTGAAAATAATGCGTAATGCAGAATCTCGCGTGCTGCCTCCCGAACGATTTTCTGCGCTTCGCTATTTGTTTGTTCAGCGCCCGACCGCCCTGCCCCTTGTTCGGGCCCCAGCACAGGGTCGGGCATTGCGCTCCCCGCATCGGCTTGTAACGCTTCGCGTACAGTACGATTGTTCCGCACCAGTAGGTTGTGCATTTGCGTTTGATGCTCCAGAACCATCAATGCAACGACGTCACTATGCAGCGAAAGCCAACCTTCGGGATCAATGTCGGCGGACAGGTCTGAGCGATCTGCCGCCCCGAAGGGCACCAGTTCCTCATCTTTCAAGAACGCGTTGCCCATGTGCTTCATTCCACCTAGCGTGCCCGTCACGTACCAACCGCCCCAGCGTTCGGAGAACGGACTGGCGTGATCGGTGACGTAAGAGCGTGTCAGGCTGTTGATCACCCCAGAGGAACGCGTCATCACACTGCGAACCAAGTGCCCGGGGACCCCCTGAGTCATCGTCAGGTCATGGCACGCAAGGCAGCGATTACCTTCACGGCGCACCACAGGCCTGGAGGGTTGCATTTGAACGCTGTAGAACGCCGCGCCATCTTCAGGATCCGTCGTGGCCACTTCCAGCAAAGAACTGCCCCGGACCCAAGCAACGTACACGTCGTCATTGAAATAAATCGCCCGCGGATTCGACGGTGAAATCCTGCCCGCCTGCAAACTGGTTTTGGCGTAGACCAGCGATTGTGAAGAGACAGGAATGTCCCAGGCCGCAAGTAGTGATTTCAGGTACCCGAAGTGACGGTCGTACCGCAGCGTCGTCTCCCCACGGCCAACCTCGGCAAATAGGGCCGCAACCGGATTGTCTTCCACTGGCCTGCCAGGGCGGCCACCCTCCTCCTGGCAGTTGGCATCGTAGGCGGTCGCCCAGGCGAAGCCAAGCCACAGGAAAGCTCTCAGGAATGAGAATCGTGTCGACTGTTTATCGAAAGCGACCAGGTGTGCGCGCTCGGCCACACTCCGGCTGGGCAACGGCAAGGACGCAATCAATTCACTCAACCGAGGCATATCAGGCACCAAAAAGATCAGGGCGTTAGGACATGTGGAAACGAGGGGTCGCTTCCCACAAACGGACGAAGCAAAAGGCAGCGTGTTGGCGGCGTCACGAATCACCCATACTGTAACCGTGTCTGGCTGTCAGAGTGACATGCGGTCGACGGCAGGCCATCGCAAAGAACCCTGGTTTTTCATCGCAACCATCTGTCTGCAAAAAACTTAGGGAACCAAATTTATTTTACGGCACGCATGTTGCTGCAGGGCACAATGGAAAACCCGATCTGCCAGTTTGTTTTTTCTTTCTGGCAGCGACGTTCTGTCCGCGAAGCATTGCAAGATCCGCGATGTCGGCCAAGAGCGGGCGGAGAAACGGGCGTTAGGTAGTGAGTTGTACATTTCTGATCCTTTCACTGAAAACAGGAGAAACACGACGTGGCAAAACAGATCGTGTTCGATGACGATGCACGTGGCCCGCTGTTGGAAGGCGTGACCAAGTTGGCTCGAGCGGTTCGTAGTACCCTTGGTCCACGTGGCCGAAATGCGGTGCTGGACAAGGGCTGGGGTTCTCCCAAGGTTACGAAGGACGGGGTAACGGTTGCCGAGGATATTGAGCTGAGTGATCCGTTCGAGAATCTAGGGGCTCAGTTAGTTAAGGAGGCGGCCAGTAAGACGAACGACGTCGCCGGGGATGGTACGACCACCGCAACCGTGTTGGCTGAAGCTATCTTTCGCGAAGGTTTGAAGTCGGTTGCCGCTGGTGCCGATCCGATGGCTCTTAGTCGTGGTGTTTCCAAGGCGGTCGGTGTGGTGAGCGATCAGATCGCGAAGTTGTCCACGCCGATCAACGAAAAGTCGAAATCGGAGATCAAGCAGGTCGCCGCGATTGCGGGTAATAATGATCCTGCGATCGGAGCGGTTCTGGCGGACGCCTTCACGAAGGTCGGCAAGAACGGCGTGATTACCGTTGAAGAGGGCCGTGGCAGCGAGACGCTGGTAGAGATCGTAGAGGGGATGCAGTTTGACCGGGGGTTTATTTCTCCGCATTTTGTGACCAATCAGGATGATGTGACGGTCGAACTTGAGGATTGTTATGTTTTGCTGTTTGAAGAAAAGATCTCCAGTAATAAGAAGCTGATCCCGTTGCTCGAGGCGGTCAGTAAGTCGAAGAAGCCGTTGCTGATCATCGCGGAGGATGTCGAGGGTGAGGCTTTGGCGACTCTGGTCGTCAATAAGATGCGAGGCATTTTGCAGGTCGCCGCCGTTAAGGCTCCCGGTTACGGCGATCGACGTAAGGCCATTCTGGGTGATATTGCGACCCTGACGGGTGGGCAGGCGATCTTCAAGGATTTGGGGATTGATTTGGAGAGCGTGCAACTGAGTGATTTGGGGCGAGCGAAGAAGATTCGCTTGACCAGTGAAGAAACCACGATGGTCGGCGGGGCCGGTAAAAAGGATGCGATTGAGGGTCGTGTTGAACAGATTCGACGGGAGATCGAGAGTACTGATAGTGACTATGATCGTGAAAAATTGCAGGAGCGATTGGCGAAACTGGCCGGTGGTGTGGCGCAGATCGTGGTTGGTGCCGCGACTGAAACTGAAATGAAGGAGCGGAAAGCGTTAATCGATGACGCCCGGTCGGCAACCCAGGCTGCCCTGGAGGAAGGTATCGTGCCTGGCGGCGGCGTGGCTCTAATTCGTTGCAAGCCTGCGGTCGAGAAGTTGGAGAAAACGCTCTCCGGTGACGAGCAAATGGGTGTGCGGATTATCCGTAATGTGCTTGAACAGCCCCTGCGGGCCATTGCTACCAACGCAGGCCTGGAGGGTGCTGTGGTGGTCAACCGTGTCGGGCAGATGAAGGGTAAGTCTGACGGTTATGACGCAAACAGCAATCAGTACGGCGATATGCTGGCTGCAGGAATCGTCGATCCTGCAAAGGTGGTTCGGACATCGCTTACCAACGCGGCTAGCGTGGCAGTTTTGTTGCTCACCACGGAATCGTTGATTTGTGACATCCCCGAGCCGGCTGAGGAAGGTGGTGGGGATCATCATCACGACCACGGCATGGGAGGCATGGGAGGCATGGGAGGCATGGGAGGCATGGGTGGCATGGGTGGCATGGGAGGCATGGACATGGGCGGAATG